>NZ_JAYGHD010000342.1:0-22968 GCF_034932245.1 Nostoc sp. UHCC 0251 | reverse complement strand
CTCTCTCCAAACCTCTCTCCTAAAAGGAGAGAGGCTTTGATTTTTGCTCCCCTTCTCTACAAGGGAAGGGGTTGGGGGTTAGGTTTGAGATAAAGTCGCATATGGCGTTAATGACTAAAGAAATACTTCTTCAATACGTATTTGCCGTTTAATTTCCAAGCTTTTGAGATACTCTATCGGCTCTGATGGGTTAAAAACTTTCCCATCAAATAAGTGAACAGGGTCATCTTCTCCGATATCGAGTAAGCCGAGTTCGCGGGCAGCAGCACCAAATATGTCTGTGCGACAGACTCTTTCAATTACCTCCACCCAGTTTTTCGGGAAGGGTGTTAAACCCCAACGTGCCATCTGAGTGGCCATCCATAAAATTTCAGTGCGGTTGGGATAGTTGGTTTGATTGAGATAAAACTGGTTGTATCCTTTGAATTCTTGTGGTTCTGTACCGTCGCCGCGATCGTAGCGATCGACGAAACCAGGACGAACATATATAGGATCTATGTCTAAGTACTCAGGACGGCAGAGTATTTCTAAAATTTCTTCGCGGTTGCGGAAATCATCACAGTATTTACAAGCTTCTAACAGTGCTTTAACCAGAGCAAGATAAGTTTCTGGATATTTCTGCGCCCAATCTTCCCGCACTCCCAAAACTTTTTTCGGCTGTCCTGACCAAATTTCTAAAGCTGTAGCGGCAACGAAGCCAAAGTCTTGATGAACAGCAAGATAATTCCAGGGTTCTCCAGCACAGTAACCGTCAATATTTCCGGCTTTGAGTTGAGAAACCATTTCCATTGGTGGAATCACCGTTAGGCTGACATCTCGATCGGGATCTATGTCACCAGCCGCCAGCCAATAACGCAGGATTAGGTTCACCATTGAAGTAGAGTGAGCTACACCCAAAGTTAGAATTTGGTCGGGAGCAGCGTTAATTGCTGTTTTTAAGCCAGCCAGATTTCTGACACCTTGGCTATACAATCTTTTGCTTAAGGTGATGGCGTTCGCATTGCGAGAGATATTTAGGGCATTGATTATAGGAATTGGTTTTTTACCACCAGCACCCAAAGTTAGGGCTAAGGGCATTCCCGCCAGCATTTGGGCTGCATCTAATTTGCCAGTAACAACCCCTTGAGCTATTTCCTTCCAGCTATTCGCACGAGTGAGGGTGATATTTTCTAAACCATACTGGGCAAAGAAGCCTTTTTCTTGAGCAACGATTAAAGGTGCAGCATCAGTCAGAGGCATAAAGCCAATTTCTAAATTGACTTTTTCTAAGCCGTTGTGGAATATGGCTACTGGTGCTGAAGTCTGCTGTGCTTTGCGTTTCTTAACCAGTTTTTGTTGGTTCAGGAAGTAAATCATTTCATTCCGCAGACTGTAGTAGCTGGGATGTTTGACGACTTCCAAGCGTTGACGCGGGCGAGGGATTGGCACTTCGAGGATTTGCCCGATGTGAGCTTCTGGGCCATTAGTGAGCATGACAACGCGATCGCTCAATAAAAGCGCTTCATCTACGTCATGTGTCACCATCACACAAGTAACGTTGTGTTCGTTGCAGATTTTCATCAGTTGCTCTTGCAAACTACCCCGTGTTAGGGCATCCAACGCTCCAAAGGGTTCGTCTAACAGTAATAACTTGGGACGAGTTGCTAGGGCGCGAGCGATCGCTACCCGTTGTTTCATTCCCCCAGATAACTCGCTAGGGCGTTTATTTGCCGCCAGACGCAGCCCCACCATATCAATATGTTCTTCGATAATGCTTCTGCGATCGCCTTTGGGCTTACCCTTGTACACTTCATCCACAGCTAGGGCGATATTTTCCCTTACTGTTAACCAAGGCAGCAAAGAGTAGTTTTGAAACACAACCATCCGATCTGGGCTGGGTTCTCTAACTTCCCGCCCTTCTAACGTCACACCGCCAACACTTGCTCTATCTAAACCTGCAATGATGTTGAGCAAAGTAGACTTACCACAACCAGAATGTCCAATTAGAGAAACAAATTCCCCTTCTTGGATTTTCAAATCAATATTTTTTAGAGCAATATATTTGCCGCCATTCGGAAGTTCAAATACACGATCGATGTGGTCAACTTCAACAAAAGTAGTCATTTGTTAATTCGTAATTCGTAATTCGTAATTCGTAATTGAGGAAGTAACTTATTTCCTATTCCCTATTCCCTAGTCTGGGACAACTTTGCTAGCTATAAAGCCAACCATTCTATCTAGAATTAATCCGACTAAACCAACATAAATTAGTGCGAGGATAATTTCGCTTAAGTTAGTTTCTGTGGTTGTGTTGTAAGCATCCCAAATAAATGAACCAATTCCCACGCCACCGACTAACATTTCTGCTGCAACGATTGCTAGCCAAGATAAACCAATGCCAATGCGTAATCCTGTGAATATATAAGGAACAGTTGCAGGAAACACAACTTTTAAGAAATACTTTAGTCCTTTCAAACGTAAAACTCTAGCTACGTTTACATAGTCTTGAGGAATTTGTTGCACGCCCACTGTGGTGTTGATCACAATCGGCCAAATGGATGTAATGAAAATCACGAAAATAGCTGAAGGATTCGCTTGTTGAAATGCTGCCAGAGAAATTGGTAGCCACGCTAGAGGCGGTACTGTCCGCAACACTTGGAAGATCGGATCTACGGCATTATAGAGTAACTTGTTAGCACCAACAAAAATACCCAATACAATACCAACAATTGCTGCTAGCGAAAAGCCTAAAGCGACTCTTCCCAAACTACTAAGTATCTGCCAGCCCAAACCTTTATCACTTTCACCATTATCGAAAAATGGATCGATAATAAAAGGGTTCCAAGTTTCTGAAAACGTTTCTATTGGGCCAGGTAAACCGAAGTTAGGAGTTAAACAAACTAGTTGCCAAATCACTAAAAATATAGCTAATGCTACTAGTGGCGGCACAATCTTTTGCGAAACTAATTTATTGAGATGTTTGCGGTTACTTTTTCTAAAATTGCGACTTCCAAGAATAGCTGCCATTTTCTTTGTTCTCCGGTTGCCTTTACGTAGCTAGGCGTAAAATTCAAGTTTGTAGTGAGTGAGCACAGTATTATCACAAAGGGAGATTGTGCCTAAATACTTCATTAAACTTTCTTGATTTTTAAACTTTGCAAATATGCTTCTGGTTTCTCAGGGTCAAACTTTACACCATCGAAGAAAGTTTCAACTCCACGAGAAGTACTCTTAGGGATTTCAGAATCAGCAACACCAATAGCTTTAGCTGCTTGTTTCCACAAGTCCTCTTTATTCACTTGATTAACTATTTCTTGAACTTTAGTATCTTTTGGTAAATAGCCCCAGCGAATTTCTTCTGTTAAAAACCAAATATCATGGCTTTTGAAAGGATAAGAAGCATTATCTACCCAGAATTTCATCGGATGTGAAAAGTTTTGCTCAGTCCGTCCATCGCCGAAGTCAATATTGCCTTTAGACCTTTCTAAAATATCTGCAACAGCAACGTTAAAGTATTTCCGGTCAGAACAGATTTTGCACATCTCCTCTTTATTTTCGGCGCGATCGCACCATTGTTGAGCTTCCAAAACTGCCATCAACAATGCTTGTGCAGCATTAGGATTCTGATCAACCCAATCTTTTCGCATCGCAAAGGCTTTTTCTGGATGATCTTTCCACAACTCGCCTGTAACTAAAGCCGAATAACCTAATTTTTGGTTCACCAATTGAGCGTTCCAAGGCTCTCCCACACAGAAAGAATCGATAGTGCTGACTTTCATATTTGCCACCATTTGCGGTGGTGGTACAGGCGATAAAACCACATCTTGATCTGGATTAATACCGCCAGCCGCTAGCCAATAGCGCATCCATAAATCATGAGTGCCGCCAGGAAAGGTCATACCAAATTTCAAGGATTTTTGCTCGGCTTTGGCAAGACTCGCAGCTTCTTTCAGCGCCTTGCTTTCTAATTTTACATTCAGGTTTTTAAATTTATTTGCAACAGAAATAGCCTGACCATTGGTATTTAATCTTGCCAAAATATACATTGGCACTTTATCGTTAATGGTCATCAAATAAGGCATGGGGCTAAGGATGTGTGCGCCATCAATACCACCGCCAGATGAGCCAATTTTTAAGTTATCACGGGTGACAGGCCAAGATTTTTGTTTGATTACCTCAACATCAGTCATACCGTACTTGGCAAAGAAACCCTTTTCTTTAGCAATAATTAGGGGAGCAGCATCAGTTAGAGCGATGAATCCTAATTTGGCTTTGGTTGTTTCTACCTTCGGCGCATTAGCTACTGTAGAGACATTGGCAGCCGGAGCCGCAGAGGGTGCGTTACCACCTGTTGAGGCTGTATTGCTACCGGAAGAACAACCATGAGCCAGGATAGAAGCCGCCGCCGCAGTAGTGGTGGTTAAAATAAATTTTCTGCGTGAAATATTTCTCATTTGTCCTTTATTTTTTGTCATTTATTAAGCACTACCAATTCAGTAACGAGGCGTAAATAAATTCAAGTTTGTAGTAAGGACTTTAGTTCTAATAAACTTTGCTCACTCACTACGAACTAGGATTTTATTTCCTATTTCATGCTCCCCGGCTACTTACTAACTGTTAATTACTAAAGCTTCTTGCTTGAGTTTTGCCCCAAAATTTTTGATTAGTAAATCTTGCAATACTGGCTGCAAGTCTTCGCATGGTATGCCTTTGGTAACGCAAGTTCCTAAATGAGCATCCTTGCCGACTTTGCCACCCATATATATGTCAACGCCTTCCAAGGTTTTGCCATTTTTACGAGTTTTAGTTCCCATCAAGCCGATATCTGCAACTTGAGGCTGTCCGCAAGAGTTGGGGCAACCTGTCCAGTGAATTCTGACTGGATTGGTGAAGGTTAAATCTTCTTCTAAGGCTTTAATCATTGCCAGGGCGCGGTTCTTGGTTTCGATGAGAGCAAAGTTGCAAAATTGTGCGCCTGTGCAAGATACTAGCGATCGCGTCAGCAAACCTGGATCAATAGAAAACCTTTCTAGCAAAGACTCTGTTAAAAATGTTGCTAACCGCGAGTCAGAAATGTTCGGGATAACGATATTTTGCTCAACCGTGACGCGGATTTCACCACTGCCGTAAACTTCGGCTAGACGAGCGATTTCAAACATATCTTCGGCATACAACCGACCGACGGGAATGTTCAAGCCTGCGTAATTTAATCCTGCTTGTTTTTGTTTATATACCCCAATATGGTCGCGTTTTTCCCAGTCGATTTCGTCTTTTGCTGCTGCGGGTAAAAATGATTTACCCAAACGGCTTTCTACTTCTGCTCGAAACTTTTCTACACCCCATTCATCAATTAGCCACATCAAGCGCGATTTTTGCCGATTAGCACGCGGGCCATGATCACGAAAGACTTCTAAAACTGCTCTACATACAGCTACTACATCTTCAGGAAGTACCCAAGCATTCAGAGGAATCGCCGCCTCACAACGTTTAGCTGAGAAAAAGCCACCGACGAGGATGTTAAACCCGAAAATTTTGTGTTGGGAATGGGCAGAGGGGCAGAGGGGCAGAGGGGCAGGGGGGAAATTTTGCTCCTCCGCTCCCCTGCTCCCCTGCTCCCCTGCTTCCTTAAATGCTGGAACAAAAGCTAAATCGTTAATTTCAGCATGAACTGAATTGTCTCGTCCACCTGCGATCGCAATATTAAACTTCCGTGGTAAGTTGCTAAACTCTGGGTTTCCTTCCCCTTTGTTGGTGAGCATATCTTGAATTTGCTGTACTAACTCTCGTGTGTCGTACAACTCATCTGCATCTAACCCCGCCACAGGATCGCCTGTGATGTTGCGGACGTTATCCATCCCTGACTGGACGCTGGTTAGTCCAACTGCGTGAAATCTATTAAAGATATCTGGTAAATCTTCAATTCTGATCCCCCGTAATTGGATATTCTGCCTCGTAGTAATATCAGCACAGCCATCATCACCGTAACGCTGCACCACTTGGGCTAAAACACGCATCTGACTGCTGCTGAGAATACCGTTAGGCATCCGCAACCGCATCATAAACTTACCTGGGGTGACTGGGCGAAAAAACACACCCACCCATTTGAGTCGATGATCCCGATCGATTTCGTCCATTGCTTCCCAACCAAGGGCAGCAAATTTCTCTATCTCACCTCTGATGGCGAGTCCATCTTTTTGCGCCTTGAATTTCTCGAACTTATTGAGGCTGGTAGTGGTAGTTGCTGTGTCTGTCATAAGCTGACTCTCAATGCAAATTACTGAATATGGTGATAATTAGCCAATATCAATCAACCCGTAGCTCCATAAAATCTTGTATCTACGAGGATTAGGGAATAAAAACTTAATATTTGCTTACGGTTGATTATTTTTACTTAAGAGGATTCCAAAGCTAAACTCCAAATCCGTGATCAGTTAAGGAAAACTTGTCGCCATTTAGATGTTGGAAATTTGTCAAGCAGGTTTAGAGAATGTTTATGTAACAATTTCGATACTCATAAGTTAAAGCCAGATTTCTGTTAAAATCGTATAAATTGTTACGGTTTTATGGTAAAATTGCTGAAAACGTATAAATAATATGCATTTTTTGCATCAAAGCCAGTCAATGAGCCACGTAAAGCGCTTAATGAAGGGTATTTGAAACGATCAAAGGGATTTTAGATTGCCATAGATCCATCCTGAATCCAAAATTGAGTGGCAGATATTAGCTAAAACTTAAATATCATTTCAGCACCTATGAAACGTCGTGATTTTATTAATTGGGTAGGTTTGGGTGGGATAGCGAGTTCCCTACCAGTAGCGATCGCAGCTTGTTCTTCTCAAACAACTCCAACTTCTAGGGATTGGCAAACAATAGGCACTTCGGCAGAATTAAATAAGATTGGCCAATTGCTGGCGAAAAATTCACCTGCTGGGCCTGTGTTGGTAGTCGGTACATCTAAAGCCGAAAATCTAGCTGCTGTTAACCCTACCTGTACTCACGCAGGTTGCACCGTAGAATGGAAAGCTGAGGCAAAAAAATTCGCCTGTCCCTGTCATGGTTCGGAATTTAGTATTGATGGTAAAGTGCAAAAAGGCCCGGCGACAGAAGCGCTGAAAACTTACGCCGTCAAAATTGAGGGTGATTCAGTTGTAGTCAAGCCAAGTTAAAATAATTCGTAATTCGTAATTCGTAATTCGTAATATGCACTTTAGTGGTTAAATCAGAGATGGAGCCGCTGTTCAAAATTTTTGTAATGATGTACTAAAAAGCAGAGTAAGGGCAGTTAAAAGCAGCGATTTATTTACGAATTTGTACTTTTGTTGTATTCATATAGTTCACAATTCAGGGTATGGTGAGTAATATCAATCAGCTTTTAGTGCAAGCCCAAACAGCACATGATATGGCTGATTGGTCATCACTCATTCAATATTTACAACAATTAATTTTAGGGACAGATTGCGAAAATCCAGAAGTAGTTGAAAATCGAGGATATCTGCTGACATTAGCATTTTCAATCTTAGAGGTGGGGGATTTTCAACAACGCTGGGAAATCACCAAAGTGTTGATTCAGTTAAAGGATATTGCTATCCCACCACTCATTGAGATATTAGAAGATGAAGATGCAGAGGAAGAATTACGCTGGTATGCAGCACGGACTTTAGGCGAATTTCAACACCCAGATGCGATCGCACCCTTGGTTGAATTGTTGAAAACTGATGAGGATGAAGAACTCAAAGCGATCGCAGCTACAGCATTAGGGCAAATGGGTACTGTTGCGATCGCTGCACTCTCTGAACTTTTATTAAATGAAGATACAAGGCTTTTAGCAGTGCGATCGCTTTCCTGTATTCCGCAAACGGAAACCATCACACCGTTGTTGAGTGTAGTGCAAGATTCACAAGCAGCAATCCGCACTGCTGCAATTGAAGCCCTCAGCAGCTTTCATGACGAACGTGTTCCACCAGTATTGTTAAACGCCTTGGATGATATAGCCGCCACAGTTAGGCGTGCAGCAGTGCTTGGTTTAGGTTTTCGCCCCGACTTACGCGAAGCATTAAATTTGGTAACGAGACTACAGCCGAAGCTTTACGACTTTAATCTTGATGTTTGTTGTGCAGCCGCAGTTTCCCTTTCTCGGATGGGTTGTGATGATGCAGCCCAGCAATTATTTAAGGTGCTAATATCACCTCATACACCGCTACCACTGCAATTAGAAACCATCCGCGCTTTAGTTTGGGTGGGAACACCATCCAGTTTGGAATATTTGCAAACAGCATTTAATCAAAGCACTTCAGAGACACTTTGGCAAGAAATTGTTACAGTTCTGGGGCGTGTGCAAAAGCCGCAAACTACACAAGCGGCAGAAATATTATTGCAAATACTGCGATCGCAGCATCCAGCCACAGAGATTGCTAACGTCAAAAGTGCGATCGCTTTGTCTTTAGGACAATTAGGCGAAATGCAAGCTATTGAACCATTGATTTCGCTGCTAGCTGATTCTAATGCATCTGTGAGACTACATGCGATCGCTGCACTGAGAAATCTGGATAATGAAGCCACATATCAACAATTGCAGCAATTAGCAAATAACACCGCACTCACACCAGATTTGCAACAAGGAATAGCGATCGCTTTAGCCGAGTGGTAATTTCGTCAAATTGGAGGTCAGATTCCTCTAGTATGAACAGGTGATTGTCCGGCTATGATCTAAAGCATATTGCCACTGACCAACTTTATGAAAACCTTTACTGCGATAATTGAGCGAGATTCTGACACTAATCTCTACGTTGGTTATGTGCCTGGATTTCCCGGAGCGCATTCTCAAGGAGAAACCTTAGATGAGTTACAGGAAAATCTACGCGAAGTGATTGAGATGCTTCTAGAAGATGAAGACGCGACATTTGAGACGGAATTTGTTGGTATACAGCAGATCGTGGTTCAGTAAACCATGAGCAACATTCCTGTCCTGAAGCCACAAGAGGTCGTCCGCATTCTAGAAAACCTTGGTTTTGTGGAGGTGCGCCAGAAGGGTTCACACAAGCAGTTTCGTCACCAAGATGGTCGAGGAACAACAGTTCCGTTTCACAAGAGCCGTGATATTTCGCCAAGATTGCTACGCCAAATTGCGAATGATATTGGTTTGTCTGTTGAAGAAATGCTGGAGTCGCAGTGAGATTCATCCTCTCCTTTGGCGTTAGCACATCGGTACAAAGCGGAGAATTTACGAAAAAGGCGGTAAAACCTGATTTACACAAATGTAAATCATAGAAAAATTACCGTAACAAACTATACTAAATTGTGGATAAAAAACCGTTAACTTTAATGAAAGTTATAAATGTAATTCAGGCTACATAAAAATGCGCCTAGAGCAGTTGCAAGCCTTTCTAGCGATCGCCCAAACCGGCAGCTTTCAACAAGCAGCGCGAACATGTGGTGTTACCCAATCGACGATTAGCCGCCAAATCCAGGCATTAGAAGCAGATTTGGGTGTAGAACTTTTTCATAGAACAAGTCACGCCAAATTAACGCTGGGAGGTGAATGTTTACTACCTCGCGTCCGCAAAATTTGCCAAGAATGGCAGACAGCGACAGAAGAATTAGCTGATTTAATCGCTGGTAAGCAACCAGAACTTTGCATTGCCGCGATTCATTCCCTGTGCGGATCTTACTTACCACCAGTGTTGCAAAAATTTTGTCATGATTATCCAGATGTGCAATTGCGGGTGACTTCATTAGGAAGCGATCGCGCCCTCAAAGTGCTCAAAGATGGATTGGTGGATTTAGCAATTGTGATGAATAATCGCTTCTTAACCACTGGTAGAGAAATGGTGGTAGAAGTACTTTATGATGAACCGATAGAAGTTTTAACCGCAGCCAATCATCCCCTAGCCCAATATGAATGCGTCCCTTGGTCGGAGCTAATTCGTTATCCCCAAGTGGTTTTTAAAGATGGTTATGGGATGCAGCGCTTAATACAAGATAGATTTGAGCGAATGGAAGCTACACTCCAGGCGGCTTTAGAGGTAAATACCCTAGATGCTTTCCGGGGAGTGGTGCGCCAAGGAGAACTGATAGCTTTGCTACCTCAATCAGCATTATTAGAAGCTCGTCTTGACCCTACCCTAGCAATTCGTTCCTTAGCCAGCAATAATACTAGTGGTTTAGCAGATGCTTCCAGTTTGACCCGTCGGGTAGTTATGGTCACAACTCAAGATCGCCTCCAAATTCCCCCGATCAAGCACTTTTGGCAACTCGTGCGCGAAAATATTCCATTACAAATTGACCAGCAGCGATCGGCTTGTTAAACGTCAAACTAATTCATAATTGATAATTCATAATTGAAATCAGTGGGAGCAAGAAATGCTCCACTGTCTTTTTGACCAATGATTTAAAAATTCAGTGGTTGGCTCTGTACCCATTTTAAAATTTATGAATTATGAATTATTTGGTCATTAGTTATTAGTCATTGGTCATTAGTCATATTCAGAAAGGACAATGGACAAATGACAGTGGACAAAGGACAAAGGACAAATGAGTAATGTATTTAGGGAATTACTGCAAAAAGTAGGTAGTGGAAATCATACAGGTGAGAATTTAACTCGCGCCCAAGCAGCCACCGCCACTAAAATGATGCTGCTGGGTGAAGCTACACCAGCCCAAATCGGAGCGTTTTTGATTGCTCATCGAATCAAACGCCCTACGGGGGAAGAGTTGGCGGGAATGTTGGATGCCTATGATGAACTGGGGCCAAAACTGCAACCAATCGCCTCTGGGCGACCAGCGATCGCTCTTGGCATCCCTTATGATGGCAGAACCCGTACAGCACCAATTAGTCCAGTAACAGCTTTAATACTCGCCGCAGTTGGACAACCAGTGATAATGCACGGTGGCGATCGCCTCCCAACCAAATATGGTTTACCCCTGATAGATATTTGGCAGGGTTTAGGAGTCGATTGGACTACCCTACCACTAGCAAAAACCCAGCAAGTGTTTGAGCAAACAGGAATCGGCTTTATTTATCTACCTCAGCATTTTCCATTAACTAACAGTATTTGGGAGTATCGCGATCAACTTGGCAAACGTCCGCCATTGGCAACAATGGAGCTAATTTGGTGTCCTTATGCTGGGGATGCTCATATAATTGCTGGGTTTGTTCATCCGCCCACAGAAGGGATGTTTAAGATAGCTCTAGGGCTGCGAGGAGTAACAAAATTTACATTAGTGAAGGGATTAGAAGGAAGTTGTGATTTACCACGCGATCGCACTGCGATTATCAGCTTATCTTCATCCATAGCATTCCAAGAGGTAGAGCGATTGCACCTCGTACCGCGTGATTACGGCTTTACTACCAAGAACGTACCCCTTGGAACTACTGAAGAACTAGTGGCACAAATGCAGGAGGTTTTGGCAGGTAAACCAGGCGAACTAATGCAAACAGCCTTGTGGAATGGCGGATTTTACCTATGGCGCAGTGGTATTTGTCCAGATATGCCAGAGGGTTTAGCTAAAGCAGAAGAATTATTAACCAATGGTGTAGTTGCAGCTAAACTCCAAGAACTCAGCCAAGTAGTAAATTCGCTGTCAGCAATATTTATACCAGTGTAATTAATTACGAATTACGAATTACGAATTACGAATTATTTGGTCAGCAACTCCTCCAAAATAGATTTTTGTTGCAACCAATCCTGGCCCACTTGGATACTGATATCCGAGCCAATGTTGCCAGTACTTTCCACACGCACTTCGCCAAATCCCAAAGTGTTGCGAATTGATTCGGCACTCTCACCATCTCCTTGTTGGGCGACAATGTGAGTTACTTCTAAAGGTTCACCCCATGCCTTAGCCACATATATATTGCGATATCCAGATTTTTCTAAGGCTCTAATCAATGGACGCAGGTTAGAGCGATCGCCACCTGTACTATCTTGAATTGCTACACGCAAAGAGCCTGGATCAGACATCTGCTGTTCCTGGTCTGATTCCAAACCAAAGTGTTGAGCCATCAATTTAGCAATACCATTTTTGCTTGGCAACCAATAGCTAGCATCATACTCACTCTTCTCACTAAAGCGACCTGGCAGCATTAACATTTGCATGTTAGAGCGATTTGTCCGCACCCCAAAACCCATTAACGCTACTAACTCTTCAACCGTTAAATTGGTATCGATGTGGTCTTTGACTACATCCAGAACTTTAGGTAATTGAGCAACAGTAGCTGGATTGAGTGTTTGATCCATCAAAGCCCGCATAACCATTTGCTGCCGCTGAATCCGACCAATATCACCGAGTTCGTCATGGCGGAACCGCAACAATTGCAGTGTCTGTTCACCATTGAGATGCTGCTTACCCGCCTTCAAATTGATGTACAAATGCTGAGAATCATCTTGGTACTTCATATCTTTAGGGACGTAGACTGTTACGCCTCCTAAAGCATCGATCAGCTTGCCAACTCCCAAAACGTTAATTCGAACATAGCGATCAATTCCCGCCCCACCCAAGAGATTACTGACGGTTCTGGCAGTCAAAGCTGGCCCACCTTCAATATTGGCGGCATTAATTTTTTTTATCCCATACCCCTCTATTTCTGTGCGGGTATCTCTGGGAATGGAAAGCATAACTATTTTTTTCGTCTCTGGATCAAATTTGACCAAGAGCATCACATCGGCAAGACCATCGAAGGAGTTTACTTGGGGCAGGTACTTGAGGTTTTTGGTTTCTTCAGGAGGGCTTTGGACATCTGGCGGGAGTACGCTCATCCCCATAACTAAAAGATTTACTGGGCGAGTTAATTCTGAAAAACGCAGCACACCTCCAGAAATGCGATCGCCATCAAAGACCGCCTCATCCTGTGGACTTAGCTGGGCTTGTTGCAAAGGCGTGCTGGTTAAAGACACTGCCAAAAGCGCCCCTGCCGTCGCTGACACCATTGCAATCCCACTCATACCTACCCAAAACCACAGCCAACGTCCAGATTTCGAGTTATGGGGAAGGGAAATTTTTTTCTTGGACTTTGAGAATTTTCCCGACTGGTTTTCTTCCGCCGAACTTCTTTGAATGGTCACAGACTTCCTCACACTTACTCACTAATCAAATTCGTTAGATTGCAGACTAAAAACATGCAAATAAATCAACCCATAATAACTAACTCTTAATTATCAGTGCTAATTTTTTTAATGTAGTGTCAACCACAACACTTATAGCAACATTTTTCCTGCTTTTGGGTCAACCTGGATATGTTTTACTGAAGTATGGCAATAATAAACTGGATTTGACTAGATATATAGATAAATCAACCGTAATTTTTTAGAAAATAGGTAAAAGTACTGAAAAATTATCACCTTAAAAAATTAAGATAAGTACTTTCCAAGTACTCGTTCTGCTAAATTAGTAAACCCTGGTAAACGCCCAGATTTGCCCTGCATCAGGCGCAAAATCAACCATACACTTACTAAAAAGTAACCCGATGTAAGAAAACTATTCAAGATAAATAGACGTAGCGGAAAAAAATCTGAAGTTGCTGCTCCGGTAGCTAATAATAGATATCCCAACAGCCAAGTAACTGCCAAAGTAATAGACAGACGGCTAATAGCAAGTTGTTCGCGGCTTCCTTGCCCCCGAGAGAGAGTCCACAAGGACGGAAAAAAGCCGATGATCGGAATCAAATGTAAAAGCAACTGTGTTTTGGGCATTGGGCATTGAAAAGAGGCAGAGGGGCAGGGGGCGGGGGGCAGGGGGGAAAATTCTTCTCCCTTGCTCCCTGCTCCCTGCCCCCTTGCTTCTTCCCCACTCCCCACTCCCCACTCCCCATTCCCTTTCGGTTCAAAATTTTCCATTTGGATTAGCCTAACTCCTAAACTAGAAGGATGAATAAGACTCATATAGTTAGAGATAATAAGCTGTAAAGAAAGATTTCATTTAGTTGTATCCCGCAATCAGCTCAAAATGCAGACACGCAAGCTACTCGACTGGTGGCAAACATTTACACCAATAGCGCGAATCGGGGCGATCGCGTTATTCCTGCCGCTGCTAGTTCTTAATGGTTGGGCACTTTCGGTATTTTTTGATTATTTCCATTCTCTCATAGTCATTTTAGTGGGAGCCTCAGTGCTAGCATTTCTGCTCAACTACCCCGTGAGCTGGATGGAGCATCATGGTGCTAGACGAGAGCAAGTTGCTATCTTAGTATTTCTCTTGGCTTTATCGATTTTATTAGCGTTGGGTGTGACACTTTTTCCGTTGGCCCTTACCCAAGCTCAACAACTTGTGGCTCGTTTACCAGAGTTGATTGACTCTGGGCGCTCTCAATTAATGATATTAAACGAAAAAGCTGAGACTTTTGGCTTACCGATTAACCTCGATGCTCTGGTAGTGCAAATCAACGATCGCGTCAAGGGACAATTGCAAGCGATCGCTGGACAAGTTTTAAATCTGGCGGTAGTTACAGTTACTAGTTTGCTAGATATTCTCTTGACGATGGTTTTGACTTTCTACCTTTTACAACATGGGGGTGAACTCTGGCAAAGTTTAGTGGGATGGTTACCTACTAAATTTCGCGCTCCTTTCTCGAAAACAGTCCGCCTAAGCTTTCAAAATTTCTTCATCACTCAGTTGATTTTATCGACTTGCATGGCATCAGCCCTCATTCCTACCTTTTTGTGGCTGAAGGTGCCATTTGGTCTACTATTCGGTCTAACTATTGGTCTGATGGCTCTCATCCCCTTTGGTGGTTCTGTAGGCATCGCTCTGACTACACTATTGGTAGCATTGCAAGATTTCTCAATGGGTGTGAGAGTGTTGATAGCAGCGGTAATCGTCCAGCAAATTCTGGAAAACTTAATTGCCCCCCGAATTTTAGGCAGCTTTACGGGTTTAAATCCAGTTTGGATTTTAATTTCAGTCTTGACAGGGGCAAGAGTTGGCGGACTGTTGGGTGTAATTGTGGCAGTACCTACAGCTGTTGTAATTAAGACTGCTTTAAGCGCCTTGCGTCCTGGGAGCCTAAGCAGCGAGACAGACGACAACGCCACTGGGGAAATAACTCCATCTGTTGCAGCAAAAGAACCCCCGAAAGCTGACACCAAAAATACTCTGAGTATTTCTGAACCAACATTACCCTAGAATTCAATTCAAGATTCAAAATTCAAAATCTAAAATTCAAAATCCAAAATGAAGAAGTTTGGATTTTTTACTGTGGCTCAATAATGGAACCCATAAACAAAATGTTTCCCGTTTGATTATCCCTAATAGTACAGAAGAAGGGACGATCAACAATCATTCGGAATGGTTCTGGTTCTTCTCTCAAAGATGTTGTTACTATTCCCACTGAAGTAGCCGCAGCCGCTTCGGTTCCTTCTTCATTCACTTCGACAAAAGTTTTATGCTTAACTTGGCTAATGGCAAAATTTTTACCCATGCCGGAAAAATTGGCTTTGTTGCTGAAAGCCTCTTCCATGCCTAAAGTTTTCAAGGCATCATTTAGTGTAACTTCGTAATCTGTTTTGAAGCGGGGTAGGCGAATAAACCCTTTTTGTTCGTTGAACTGAGTCATCCATTTTTCCCAGTTCTCAATATTCAAGCTTTGATAGAAGGCTTTGAGGTTAGAATTCTGTTTGGGCAGGAAGATATAAAAACTGACTTTACCATCTTTGCCATAAGGTAAACTAACTGCCTGAAACTGTTCATTTTCATAGTACCTGTAGTCACCTTTTTGTGACATCATTGGGTGTTGTTTTTGTCTACCAGATGTAATGTAAAAAGGGTATTGAGCGGTTTGACTTTTTTCAAATTCGTTACTCCAATTACCTTTGAAATATATAGCATTAATCAGAAATAATACTTGATTTGGTTCAATTGTTTCAACTATTTTATTGATTTTACCCTTGGTATTTTCTGTTACCCAGTTATTGATAATACTAGATGCGGCGGCATCTTTAAAGTTTAAATTGCTGACCTTAGCTTGATAGAAATCCTGGGTTCTCTTGAGGAAGTCTGGCGCAAAGCTAACATCTTGATTTGCCCAAAGTGAGTTAGCAATGCTCAGTTGCACTTTTGCATCCTGATTGTCTAAAAGCTGCTTTAATACCGCCGCGTAAGAGGAGTTAATTTCTGGTAGATTCATCCCCTGTAATTCCAGGGTTTTCGCCATTGCTTGTTGAGTCGAGCCGCTAGCGCCGTTGTAGGTCATAGCAAGAGCGATCGCAACACTCGAAGGTGAGATAAAAACATTATTCGCTTTCTCATTTTTCAGAACTTCTGAAAACAGTTTGAAGCCAAACTTATTGCTGGACTCAACGATTTTTTTATCAGTCTTGAGTGTTTTTTTTTGCAAAGGGGTTTCTGGCTGAGGTAAACTAGATTGGGCAAGGGCACCTTTGTTACTCTCGACTTGAGAACACCCTAATACACTAAATAGAACAACACTTGCCGCTGCCAAAGCATAACGTCTACCCAGACTCACACCGTAACGTCTTTGCAGGAAATTTTCTTTCGCATCACTAAATTTCTGCCGATTCATTCTGCTACCTCGCTTGCCAAAGATTCCCGATCTGTGCTCATGGTTGACGCAGATACTGTGTCAATGATTAACTATTGCATTTGCTCCAATAGAAAAATGGGACTGTTACAGTTTTTGTAACAGCAAGTTAGTAGCTCATAGGAATTAAACACAACTTATTAGAGTTGCTAATCCCTGATTGGGGCGGCTATGCAGACGAATTATGAAAAATATCGATTCTTAGGAATTTTCCTATTTATATATAAAAGTATTGTAGACTACTTAATCAGAAAATAACCACTGTTATTGATTTTTAAAGATAAATCAAGCTTCTCGGTTCACGAAATACTAAACTTTTGTAGGGACACACGGCTGTGGGTCCCTATAGAGGTTCAAATAGATAAAAAACGCTGTAAGTAAGTTGACACATGTAGTTGTGCGCCCCTATTTCAATTAATAGGTACACTCCACCAAGCTAAACTATAGGCTTGAGTTGCTTCATTTAACTTTTGACGAAAGTGAACGCGGATTTTGTAATTGCCGGTAGCAGCAACGGGGCAAAAAATATGTTCTACACTATCGATTTGGCTGATTGAGGAGCAAACAGCACCAGCATTTGGATTTTGAGCATCAGATTTCACCAAGTATAGATCGAGATTATTTAAGCCGCGATCGCGAAAATTTTCGCCTGCGTCATATTGCTGGTTTTTATTTTTATCGTTGAGTTCCACCAATCGATCCCAACTCATGGTGACAGCGACAAAACTTCCCTGCTTTAAAGGTTTTGCTAATATATAGTCAACAGAAGCTCCAACATCGACTGTACGATAATCCCAACCAATCGCTGGCACAGCACCTGATGGTTGCCATTGACCAGCACTAAATTGCTGATAAGCGCGAAATACATTTAAATGACCCGCTCCCATTTGGGCATCCAAAGAAATCTTTGGATCTTTATAAGCATCCGAATCTAGCCAGTTTTGATTTTGTTTATCAATTAGGGTTCGGCTCATTCCCAACCGTAAGCCATTGCCACTATCTAAGATTTTGTCTGCTGAATTCAGCAATACAGCTTTCATTAGTTGATGACGCCGAGAATCAATGCTCCAGTTGGGTTGTTTTGTCCGCATCTGTCTGTCAGCAAATTCCTGCAACAGAGCAACAGTAGCCGTAACTTGAGGCGCTGCAAAACTCGTACCTGTAACCTTTTTCAATTTGCCATCTGGATTGAGCAAAGAAATGTTATTACCAGGAGCAACTAAACTGATGGCGCGACGCCCATCAAGATTAAATTCCTTGCCAGCTAGCCTTTGAGTCGCTCCTTGATTAACAGCCGCCAGATTAGCTACGTCTACTTTGTTAAAAACTCCCCCTCTGCGGGATGAAAAAGCCACGTTCATTCCGTTAAAATTATCTGTAGGAATGGGAATACCGCCCTTACCCTGGTTGCCTGCGATCGCATACAAAACATCATGAACGCGACTAGACCAGTCAACACATAAAGTTAGTAAAGCATTGCCGTCTAAAATAGCCTGTGGTCTAGGATCGCGGCTCAGAGATTCACCAAAACTAAAGTTAATGGCACGAACATCACCACTATTTTGTAGTGCTATGTGCTGGGCTGATAAACACTCTTCTGGTTGACCCATGTTTTTAGTCGAACCCACCGCAGACGAATACAGTCTTGCTCCCGGAGCAATTCCCGGCAAAGCTTTATCTTGACTTACCATGACACCAGCGACATTGTAGGCGTGGGGATCAACACCGCTATTAGACTTAGCTGGGCCATTGCGTAAGAATACTCCCGCTAAGGATATGGCACGATTTTTAGACACTGCCTTATCCCACCCAAACATTCCCGGTCGGCCAATTTCCACTTGACCAATAGCAATCTTACGACCGATTAAATTATAAGGAGGTCGGTGTAGCTTCAGAGCATCAATGCCGTTAGTTCCCAAAGCAGATTCTAAAGCTGAGGCAATTGCTGGCACACTCAGACAAGAAGCACTTAATCCCCAAATTATCCAGGTTAGTTTTTTAGTCATTTGTCATTGGTCATTGGTGATGAGATTAGAGGAAAGGTTACAGGTAACAGGTGATAGGGAATAATCTGTACCCTGTTACCTGTACCTTATTCCCTATCTTCCAAAAAAGCCGGGATCAAAGTTATGAGTCTTGCTCAATGTTTTGTTACAATGCGTACAGACGAGGACGCTTAAAAACCCACTAGCCATGACCCAAAACCTATCTCAAAAGCCCATTGTAATTGCTCCATCTATCCTATCAGCCGATTTTAGTCGTCTAGGTGATGAAATTCGCGCCGTCGATGCGGCTGGAGCAGATTGGATTCATGTTGATGTCATGGACGGTCGTTTTGTACCTAATATTACGATAGGCCCTCTGATTGTGGAGGCGATTCGTCCGGTTACGACCAAGCCGCTGGATGTCCACTTGATGATTGTGGAGCCAGAAAAATATGTAGAGGGATTTGCTAAGGCGGGTGCTGATATTATCTCTGTACATTGCGAACATAATGCTTCCCCACACCTGCACCGCACCTTGGGACAAATTAAAGAGCTTGGTAAGAAAGCTGGTGTTGTACTTAATCCTGGTAGCCCTCTAGAGCTAATTGAATACGTTCTAGATTTGTGCGATTTAGTACTGATTATGAGCGTCAACCCTGGTTTTGGTGGTCAAAGCTTTATCCCTGGTGTATTACCCAAAATCCGCAAGCTACGTCAAATGTGCGATGAACGCGGTCTTGACCCTTGGATTGAAGTGGATGGAGGACTGAAGGCAAATAATACCTGGCAAGTTCTGGAAGCGGGAGCTAATGCAGTTGTCGCCGGTTCAGCTGTATTTAACGCTAAGGATTATGCTGAGGCTATTACATCAATTCGCAACAGCAAGCGTCCTACCCCAGAATTAGCCAAGGTTTAATTAATTTTTGGATTCACTATACTCCACAAAAAGTAAGGTGGGCGATTTGCCCACCTTATTTTTATTGAGACATAAAAAACTGGAAGCTATTCAAGTTTTGAACTTCCAGTAGTTGCTATATAAATTGAAAATTTAGAAAACAGATATAATCCAGGTTGGGAGGACTAGGATTACAATAGTCGAAAGAGAAGCGTATGAGCTACTAGTTCTACTAGCCACGATTGCGATTTCACCGT
Organism: Nostoc sp. UHCC 0251; assembly: GCF_034932245.1. Taxonomy (NCBI): domain Bacteria; kingdom Bacillati; phylum Cyanobacteriota; class Cyanophyceae; order Nostocales; family Nostocaceae; genus Nostoc; species Nostoc sp. UHCC 0251. The sequence continues at coordinate 3,321 of NZ_JAYGHD010000342.1, read as the reverse complement.
AACTTTTCTATTTCCGTTCCTGGTATTGGTGTTAAGCGTTTGCTTTATTAACTAAAGCAACACCAATCACAGTGTAGAAAGTTTTATAAGCAATACTTACACCGTCTGCAGTCGGTAAAAGCTATGTAAAGTTTGGATTGGGAGAAGCTACCGCTCCAAATTTTCTTTGCTCAGACTTCCTCGAAAATAGAACCACCAGTAGCAACGGTTAGATCATCAGTCTTGGTATAGGAGTTATTTACTCCATGAAATTCTGACCACTTTTGTAATCAGTTTGATTTCTTTGATCGTCAGAACTAATTATTGAATTTATTTTTTAAAATTAACTTGCTTGCCGCCAATCACCTCTATTTTCGTTTAAGTTGTAGTTTTTATTAGTTTACCAATATCGTTAGTATATTTTTGCCATTTTGGCATATTTTTTTAAAAAATATCAAATTACTCACTACTATAGAAAATCTACCATGCTAAAAATTTTAAATTAGCATGGTAGGCTTTCAGACACTCAATCAACTCTAGAACAGAATCTATTGATTCCAAATACTTTTTAATTGAATCCACAGCGTTTCAATGAAATATCTTGAGTGCTTTCTGGTTTTATTTGCGATTTGATTGATTGATGATCGTTAATTTGCTGTGCCATTCTCTGATCTAAATTACCACCCCGAATTTCCGTTTTTTGCTTTCCGACGACTTCCAGATAAGCTCTGTCTTTGATTTTGGTTAAGCAACTGGATGATACATTACTATCAGATAGTGCATCATTAGCATGTTTTAGGATTTTTAGATTTTCGCTTTGCTGTTGATTTGTCCTACTAGCTTTAGAGTTTTCTTTGAGCAATCGATTGTAGGTGCGATATGGAATGTAATGGAGAGGATTATAGCCAGCGAATCGCAGCATTAAAACACATGCCCAGGAATATTTACCAGCAAGAATTGCTTCAACTACTTTGTCAAATTGTTGAGCCTTCACTGTCTTATCTAAGTTACTACTAATGCCAGCAATGTCTTGATTAATCATAGTTTTTAGGTGTCTGGGATGAAGTAAACTAGTTTAGTTTCTGCGATTGTTGGTGTTTAAATTGAAGTTTACAAACTGCTTAGTTAGTAAAAGGTATGAATTTACCTTTTACCTTGTCATCTGACCGGTAAAACCAAAGTCTCATGTGGCTTGTGGTAGAGGTAATTTTGTTGTATGAAAGTTTTCCAACTCCTAATTAACAAATTTTATCTGTTCAATTGGTTGTACTTCTTACTACTACTAAATTAGGCATGTTCCGGGAAGTTTACATATTTTTTGGGCTAGTAAAGAAAATTGATTTATCTTTGAAGGTTAACAACGCTATTCGTATCTATACTATTTATTGTCGTTAATGTCATCTACTAAATTAGCAGATTAATAAGTTAAATTTACTGAAGATATTTGGATACGTAGGTGTGTATTGTGCAACTTTTAATTTTGACCTCTTTTGCTAATTGGTGAGGGGTCTAACCCCTCACCTGATATCAATTTAAACCTTTTATTATTGTCGAGTCACTAGAAAATATTAGCATTAACCAGGAGGTAAAACAACTTCTAACAATACCAATATATAAAAGCTTAGTAAAACGTGATTAGCCATAGTAATTGCAAATATTTTTAAAATATTCTCAAATAGATGAGAATGTTATTTTTTAGCCTTGTATGCATTAATTTACAAAGGCTACAGCTTTAGTTTAACTAAATAAAATCGCTATGAAGTGCTCATAAATATTTCATGAGTATCATAACTAAATCAGAGATAGTCTAGCTTTCAAATATAATTATTTATTATTAATATATATAATTTTAATTATAATCAGATGAGTTAAACAAAACGTCCGTGGCGGTACGCTGCCAACAAAAAGTGTAGCAGGCTAAACCTATATAAATTAAGATAATTAACTAATAGACAGGAAGCTAATTAATTAGAAAATGCTGCTAAGTTGATTTTGCAAAAATTTATCTGTGTATTAATATCTAAGAATTTTATATAAGTGAGATTATAGATGCAGTTGCAGTTGGGCTAAATGGTGACATGAGCCACTAATTGACATGAGTTATTAATGAATACCTTGCTTAAAGAGAACACCTCTATCTGGAACAAGGATATTATCGACATAATGAAGATGATACGAGCTTGATTAATCTGGCTTAAGTTCTGTTGAAGTTGGCGTGCCAAATCGATATCTAAAGCACTAGTTGCTTCATCCAGAATCAGAATTGTTGGGTTTTTAATCAGTTGACAAGTGAATAAAGTAAGGATAATTGCTCTGAGTGATTTTTGATAATGCCACAATATTTGCCAATAGTGGCTTAAAAGGAATTTCTGACCCTTGGGGGTATTCAAGTTTTCCGCAGGGCCTAAAAGTAAAAAGTAGTGCATATTCTGTTCGGCTAGCTTCAAACTGTGAAGGCGAAAGCCAGTCCTTGCCTATGCCTGGATTACTTAATATACGATCGCCTTTAACTCGCCAGACAACCATATAATGAATTTCTTGCCAATTAGCTACCCACGGGTTATAATATGAGTCCAGCTTGCTAAGACTCGCTCTTACTGCTAGCGCTTCCAAGAGCAGATGAGTTGAGGCTTCTCCTTCAATAGTTGCGTTTGACGCAATTAGCTGTACCCGACCCTGGCAAACTGAATACAAAAAATTTCTATTGTCTTGAATTTTCCCATCTAGACCGTAGATAGTTGCCTCCTCGCCTAGTTGAAACTCATGGAGAACCGAAACTTGGCTAAATTGAGATTCTAGGTTTGTATCCTCTGCAACTAACCTCAAAAATCTGAGCATAGCCACTTTTGGAGTGGGAGACTGCTGGTTACTTGTATATTTCACATCTCCCCGGACTCTTAATGATGAAGAGGAGTTCATGGTTTAATTTTGGTTTTTTGGGTAAACTTACTAACTTGTGTGAGGTAAGTGTTTATAGAGAAAAAATTTGGTAACTCTTTCGCTGATTTGGTTTTACATCATTCGACTAGCCTATGTAAAACGCAATTATTTGTGTTTTTAATCACCCAATATTTCAATTTCATTTCTCAGATTTATGGTTAAGGCTAGTAATAGTTGCATTTTTTGAAATACTTCAACTCTTACCATTACTGAAAATTTCCTTCGCTTCCGGAAATACTCGGAAAATAAAATCACAAAACTAGACTCTGCTTTCTCAGATGAAGACAGGCTAAATTTGGCATTACGCATACCAAATATGACCGTTCGTAGGGACGCACAGCTTACCCCTACCCCGGATTTCTCACCACACCCCTCAAAGCCTGCGCTTGTGCAGGGGAGCAG
>NZ_JAYGHD010000341.1:0-23109 GCF_034932245.1 Nostoc sp. UHCC 0251 | reverse complement strand
AAATAGATATTCTTGAGGAGAATACTAGCTTGATTCAAGTTGCTGTGTAGCGTTTTGGTATGAACTACTGCGATCGCTCTTTTCCTCTAAGAAACTGGAACCAAAGAGCGTAGTTTACCGCCGCAGGCATCGCCCACAACTGTTTTCAAGCGAGGTAATTTGAGCGATCGCTTAAGTCATTAGGCTAGTGTTATAATTCAGGCAAATTTTTACCGTGATGTTGTAATTTTTTGAGGCTGATATTACTGTCTACAAAATCAGGATTAACCGTTCTTTCTAACTCTTTTGATATGTAATGATATTCATTGAGAAATTCTGATTTACTTTTAGACTTTAGAGCCTCCTGAAGATATGCTAAATGTTCGGGTATTTCTTTGGCAATTTTTTCAGGTATTTGGTGAGCTAGTTCCTTAAGCTGTGTTTTTAGATTTGTGATTTCGATGTTTATGTCCTCTAGATTTAGATTTTCCACTTCTAGATCCCGTTCGGGAATACATACAGTAGAGGAATCTTCATCTAACTTAACAATGCATCCTTTCTGCATCCCAAACTCAATATTTTGATAATCAATCACCTCACCACTTTTGCCTTTATATTCTCCCTCAAAAGCAAATACACGATTCCCTTTAGAATACTTACTCATAATTTTGGTAGAAGACCTAAACTCAATTACCAAATAAACTACATCGTTATCTTGGGTAATTTCGGCTTAGGTAATCACGCAATCCAGCGATCAGTCACACGCTATCATCCATCCATCCACACTCACAATCCCAATGCACTCGTGCTGTATAGTCACGGTCAAAGGATGCGCCACACTGAGGGCATTTGCCAGTAAACATAGGATGCCAATCAATCAATTCTAATTGTTCTTCTGGTGTCCATCTCTGGCGGGGCTGCACAATCAATTCGCCGTTATAGTAGGTTGCCCCTTCTGGTTGCCATAGCTCCTCTACTTGGGCGTTGGAGTCTTCTCGAAAATCTAGGCAGCTATCACCGTCTACCCCATCAGGGTGAACGGCACAGACGAGGTGAGGATTATGTGAGTAGAGGAGGCAGCGATCGCAGTCGGGAATTTTCATAGTACCAGTGTACTGCTTTAAAGCAAGCGATCACCATTGCAGATTTTCCTCTAAGAATTTTTCACTACATATTTACTATTTGCTTAGGAACATGCCAACGCTTAAGCCTTATCGTTTCATATTTTATTGATCTGAGTCCACCTGGGCCGCCTGACATGAAGCTAGCTGACTTTTCATCTATGCTATTTAAGCATGGCTCCCAAGGAGAAATTTTAAAAATATTTTGAGATATTTCTATAAAGCTTCTTTCTTCTGTTTGAAAAGAATAAAAACTATCAAAACTCAAAAATGTACTATGCAATGAACTGTTAGACGCAACAAGTGTTTTTACATCAGTTAAATAACCATATTTTTTATATTCATCTTGTTCACTGTATTTATGTTCATCGACAACGCTATACCATAAATAAAAATAAAAAGCATCTCTAGCTTTATTATAATCTTTAATAAAAAACCTTTTTTTATTAGTATCAAAATATTTATAAGTCAAGTAACTACACAAACAAGCTGTAATTGCAGAATGAAAAATGCTCTCATAATTTTTTGCCCGGTTGGGCATAACCACTATATTTTCAAAAATTTTTCTTACTAAACTTGTATCACGCTTTTTTAAAATTTCTTCTTGTTTGTATATACAATCATAATACTTAGCTCGTGCAATTTCCATTTTATTGAATAAAGAATCTATTTTTATATCTTCATTTTTGCCCTCATTGTAGTCATTAATCTCCTCGTGAATTTCATTTAATATTCTATTTCCGTTTTCAACATCTGCTAACGCAATTGTAGAAATATATTCAAGAAACTTCTCGTTAAAGACTTTATCAATTATATCTAATAGTGATTTTACATCTCTTACATCTTTTATATTTAATGCTATTTGAGCAAATGCAAATGCTTGTATAAAAAGGGAAAAACCTTCCATAAAGATATTTTGGGTAAAGTGCTTTATTTAATCATCAAAAAGAACTGCGTCTTTATTTTGATTTATTCTATAACTACAAAAAAATTGCTAATCAACTTTGTCTAAATCAACTCTGTCTAAAATTATATAATAGTATCGCTCATCTGGATTTGTGCCGTTCTTTTAAAGCTGTGAGTACTCGCTCCAAATACTCCCACTCGCTCACACGCTTGCCTGAAAGTACGTGGCACTAAGTCACAGCTTCTTATATATAGGGACATAATTAACAGTTCGAGATTATTAAGATTTTTTACTTTTTGCCTTTTTTATGAAACTGATGATTTCTTCAAGAGGAAGATTGCGCGATCGCATATCCTCAATTAATGGAATCGCTCCTACTGGCACACTTCCAATACTCCGCCCCTTCCACTCACCATCTACCTTCTCCTCCCAATTGAAACCCCAGCGCCAATGAGTAGGATTATCAGTCTGCCTGTGTCCGATGACACGGGGGTAGCTTGCGATGCTTCCATTTTTCAGCTTCTTATTCTCAATATATTTGTACAAGCAGCCTTTACGCTGTCTGCCTTTGGGCTTTTGCACAGCTTCTTCGCGGCGTTCAGTTTCCTCTAAGAAATTTTCGGGTATTACCTCATACCACCCTTTTTTAAGAGTGAGATGCTTTTTCTCCCTACCCTCACCAGCTGCTACGTTGATAGTTTCGCCGTTGATGCCTGTTACCTCAGCTTCATGTCCTATCCATTGACTGAGGTTTTGGGTGCGAGTTTTGGTAATGCGAACGCGAACGCCTATCTGTAATTGCTGTGTACGCTCGATATTTACAGAAAGCATTTTTTCCTCTAAGAAATTTGCGGGTGCTAAACCGCACATACCACAGCCACCACTTAAATATATGTGCTGTAATTCGCAGCTAGGGCAAAGTACAAGCGCTTCTGATTGCTGCGTACACTCATAATCCCGATTTTCCTCTAAGAATCTATCTATTAGTGATTGGGGGGCGATCGCCAACTTACCAATTAGCCGATCATCTCGTTCCCAGTTGTAAGTTACAGCTTTACCAGACGGAGGGTTAGGGACTTTCCCAAAACCTAGCCAATTAACAACGAAACCAAAGCCCAGGTTATCCTTGATAATTCCCAGTGATTCAAACTCGTCAATAATATAAGTTCCGGCCTTAGCATTAGCCCTGGTAACTGGCGGCTGGCTGTCTACACAGGGAGTTGAGGTAGAGGACTCGGTTAAGGGCGATCGCTGCGACTCTAGGATCGAGAAGATTTCCTGCTGCCTGTCGCATTCTTCTAATAATTCCGTCGCGGCTCGGCACTCCAAGGGGTCTAGCCAAGTTTCCGGGATTTCGTACCACTGACAAAGGATAGCCGGGTTTAATACCTCGCCTTTGTTTATTAAGCCTAACTTCTTCAGTTCTGCTTCTTGCTTGGTCTGTCCAGGAGGCCGCCCTTTCCCACTGAGGCTTAAGGCTCCGGGCGATCGCAACCAGCAATACTCGCTCTCTAATGTAGGGGCTGGCAAAATGGCCGCTTCCGATAGTAAGCCATTCCGCATCGTACCCGAAAAGGTCAAGGGTATAGACCACGCCTCTGAAATATGAGCCTGTGGGCTGTCCTGGGTAATCGGGGCAGGTGATAAGTCCTGGGACATTTTCAATGGCTGCAAACCTTGGCTGTAATTCTCCAATGGTTTCGAGGACGGCGGGGAAACAATCTCGCTCATCTGCGCCTCCAAGCCGTTGGCCTTCTGTAGAGAACGGGGGGCAGGGTGGGGAAGCTGTGATAATATCGATTCTATTGGAGTGCATATAGTATCCAAGTCTTTGTTTAGCAAGTCTTGGGATATCTCGCACGTTTCCGTAGTTGTGTATGCCGGGATATCGCAGTTTGAGGATGCCTGAGCAGTATTCGTCAATCTCTGCGGTTCCGATGAGTTTAAACCCATGTTGCAATCCTGCAAGGCAGAATCCTGCACCAACTCCTGAGCAGAGGTCAAGTTGTGTAAGTTGCATTCTGTCGCCTCCTTCTCATCCTCTAAGAATTTTTTGTAATTCCAAGCCTGCATTTGCTTTGGGGTATATTCGCCGGATAACCCGTTTTCCCAAGTAACGGTAATTTTTTTCGTTATATCCGATACCATACCTAAGCGATTGCCGCTTGCAATAATGCGATCTCCTACGGAGAAGCAAGCTACACCTACCTCAAAATCCTCTACAGAATACTTACTCATTTTTATTACTTCCTACTAAGTAAGTTTTATTCATTGCCTCCCACTGTTCAGGGGTGATGGCCTGAATTTCAGCCTTGCGCTGTGCCACTTCGCGGTCGTCATTAGAGGTGCGATTTGTAACTGCAAGGCTGTGAGACTGAGCGATCGCACCAGTTGCAATATCAAGTTGATTTTTATATTTTTCAAACTGCTGCTGGGTGGTACGTTTCCAGCCATCACGAGCGATCGCATCTAGTTTCTTGCAGATGTACAGGTCAAATCGTAAATCTAACACCCCGTATTCTTTGAGATGATAGTTGTCAAATTTATTACAGCCTTGACAAACGGGGATACGATCGCGGTTGGGATCGAAGTCGGGTATTATTAGCTCTATCAGATGTCTGTAAATTAGCCCTGTGTCCTGGCAACAGAAGCAATGCCAGGATGGTTGCCAAATTTCCTTGTCGTTATTCTCAGTTTGTTCGTTGATTGGCAGCCGTTCAAAGATTGGGAGGTCTGTCATGATTCCTCTTTGAGCCAACTAAACTGCTTGGTTTCCTTGCACCACTTTACAAACTCTATTTTTTCCTTATCAGACGCGAATTGAAGGGGGTTGCCCGTTTCCTCGATGATGGCCAGCCAGTCAGGAGTTCGCGGGTCGGTTTCCCATTTTGCATTTTGCGTTGGGGATACAGTACCTGTGGACTTGTACCACTGTGCTGCTAACTCTTCCCAGTTTTTCTCGATCCACTTTTGGGGCAGTTGTACCGGGGGATTTTTGAGTTCTGCTGCCCTCTTATTACCAAAATCTAAAAAACTCTCTCTCTCTATCTCAGAGAGAGAGTCTTTAAAGTCTGAGTAAGTCTTATTAGTATGAGAGGTACTAGAATCATTATCTGGCAAGGTTTCTGGGCTTTGATTCTCCAAACTTTTGGAAAGTTTTCCATTTTTTCGGTCAGGCTTCCGAGATTTCGGACGGTTTTCCGAAATCTCGGAAAAATTTCCAGAATCTTGGATAGTATTCCGAACTTTCGGAACTCCTTGTAAGTTGCGAAATGCAAAGCCTTTATCTTGAAAATCAAATAGTTCAAACTTTTGAAACTTAGCTAAAGCAGCGTAAAAGGTACTCTTTTTGATTGCTACTTTTTCCATGACAATTAAGGTGGCTGGTAAATCCCTGTAACTATCTCCCCAAGGATCACTCACTACTAGATAACTCCAAAGCCTCCACTCGGCAGCTGTTAAGTTAGCTTTGTAGAGCTTTTCTAAAGTTTGGGGCGTTAAAGGATAAAAATTATTACTCATGCCTGCACCTCAGCCACAGCCATGACTTGTATAAAAACCTGAATTGTCATATCATCCTTTTAGGTTTAGAAAGCGCAAAGTGCGGTCTTGGCGGTTTCCGCCGAGGAGCAGCTTTGTAAAAATCGCCCCGAACAGAGTTATGTTTGTCGGGGCTGTTTTATTTGGGATAAAATTATGATCTAATCAAACCAGTAAGTTGATCCGATTTATCTAATAGGCAAATTATACAATACATTGTATCTAGTAGATATAACAGCAGGAAATAAAAATTTATGCAAATTTGCCAGCTATTCAAAGAGACGATGGACAAATATGGTATTCAGAGCAAAGAACTTGCAGAGCTAGCTGGAATAAGCCAAAATCATCTATCTCAGTTTCGCTCTGGTCGTAAGTGGATAAGTCCAGAGGTATTTGCAGCGCTGTTAGAGGGGATGGATCAGTTATCTCCAGGTTCACGCGCCTATTTTTGTGAACTCCTAGCTCAAAAGCCTTTGTCCCTTGGGCAAAACAATGACAGCAAGTTGAAAGAAATGATTGAGGCTGCTGACGAAGAAGAAATAGATGAGATTTTATTGATAATTGGGCGCAAATGGAAGACATCTAAGCAAAATGCAGCAATTATGGGAATATATAACCCAAGTTTAGATAGTGCGATCGCAGTGTAAGCAGTATGATTATTAGCTATCAACTATCAAGCTATATCTTTTTATGCTGGAAGGAATTAAATTTGTGGGGCTGGATGAGGTGAAGCGGTTGCTAGATGGCTTGTCACAGGAAAAAAAAGAGGCTTTGCTTGCAGAGCAGATTAAAAAGCTGTCTGCTGAATCTAGGGGGCGAGTACTTGGGCTTTCAGAATCTGGTTTAACTGTGGTAACAGGCTCTTTTGTTAGTCTCAACAGTGATGTATCCATTAATATACAGAATGCTAACGGTTTCGACGCAGAGACAGTTTTTAAAGCATTGGTAGAGTTTCGCCGATCAGAAAAAGAGTCTAAATAGGTGCAAAAAAACCTGCCTGTTAAATTCTTAGAGGATTGTTGCGATCGCATGGGTGAAGGTGCGATCGCTAAAAATTATTATTTCTCATCTTATGACAGAGATAAAATTAAAAAAGAAAACTCCTGGTGTTACAGCACCAAGAGCCTTACTATCTATGCTAAAAAGTAAAACCTCGTTGTTTACGAACGAGGTTTACTTATTGTTGGGGATTAAATAGCCCATAAACGCACCGATACTTACCTTTGCAACATCAAGGAAAGCTGGGCGGCTATTTTCGTCAATAATTGAAAGTCCAATTAGTCCTAGTAAGGAGAGAACTACTACAGTGCCTAAAACTAGCTCTCTGAAATTTGGTTTGATGGGGTGATTCATACGATTTTTATTTCAAATATACGAACCCCATAATTACAGATTAGCATAGTTCATTGCAAGCGTCAAGACATATCTATGCATACTCTTTATATTAAATTCAAAACTTAAACAAAGACTTTGTTAAGTTACTGTGAGGAACAAAATACTACTTGTGCGCGCCAACGCCTAGCGATCGCTTTGTAGTCAGCAGTCAGTTGTTATCTCTCCCTTATCCCCTTCATCTCCACTCCCCTACTCCTTTAATAATTATTGATTGTACGGCAACCTTTTTTTGATACAGTAAAATCATCGTCATGAGCAACTAAATCCTTTCAAATTGGTGTATCAAATAAAGGATATTTCCAAATGTGGCTCAGGTATGGGATTGACCAAGACAAAACCCTAGTGCCAATTGAAGATGTCCCACGCGGTAAGACTCAGCTAAGGTGTCCCTACTGCGGTGGTGAACTGACTGCTAAAAAAGGTCGGCGCAATGAACACCATTTTGCCCATACTCATGAAACTTGCCGGGAAGTGAACCGCAGCGATCGCCTACTTCCTACCCTGCCCCTGTATGATAATTTCAATATATGGCTGACTGGAAAGGAGCTTCAGCAACTTAAAGACCTTTGGAATCGCTACGGAATTAAAGACAAAGGCATTGATGAAAGCCAAGTACCAAGGATTTTAATTAGAGAAAAACTGCTGGAACGCAACACTTATCGTTATGGTGGGGAATACCAGTTTACAAAGCTGGGTAAAATACCAGTTGGCGCACTTTCCTTGATGCTGTTTAACCAAGTGCAAGAACCAATGTTATTAGAAAAGTTGCAGCAGCTAGAGAAAAACGTGCAAGTTGCTTATCTCGAAAGTTCTCCTAATTTGAATGAATGTCTACGAGATTTGCAAATCTATCAAGCTGAATTTCGGAAGATTTTATCTAATACTCTCTACTATCTTCAAATTGATACTAGCGGAGGAAATACTATTTATAAAATTGGTGTAACTCGTCGTGACATTGAAGCGCGAGTGGCTGAAATTAAAAATGATTTAGCCTCACATTTTGAAAATATTTCAATTAAAGTATTAGGAACTTGGCCACATCGTGGAAATGTAGAGAAATATTTTAAATATCGATATTCATTCTTTAGTATTTCTATTGGTAACTTGACTGAATATTACAATTTTTTTCTTCCCGAAGAAGCTAAAGCTGTACTGCGCGATTTGCGGCGGATGCAGGCAAAGGGATTATCAAAAATTGAGGTAGACATCCTAGAGGGTAATCCTAGCTGGATTGAACAATTGATTGCAGAACAAGAAAAAGCCTCCAGACGTTCAGATGCAATCAAAACGGGGATGGAACGCGCTAAAAACTGGGGTCAACACGTTGGACGGCCTTCGGTGAGCGAATCGCCAGAGGAGTTTCTAGCCAAACCATCATCACAAAAAGTAATTGCAGCACTTAATGAGGGTTTGTCACTTCGCAAAGCAGCCGAAAAAGCAGACGTGGCAATCAATACAGTTCGTAAGGTGAAAGCATCACTAAATCAGAACTAATTCTTAGAGGATAAACAGCGATCGCTATACTGTTAATTAAAAATTATCGTAATCCTCATAGCTATAACTAGGCCATCTTACCTCTTCCTCTTCTTCGTCCTTATGAGATGCAGCATAGAATTTTTCCCAATAATTCTCTATTGCAGTGTATACAGCTTTCTTATTCTCAAGAGAGGTGTACTTAATTTTACCTGAGCTTTCAAGCATTTCTAAACTAATATCCTCATCAATTACAGTTTTGATGAACTTTGTACGAGAAGCTTTGTTTTTAAAGATTGGGCTAAGTTCTAAATCAAGTTCTTCTCGCGCTTTTCTGCACAATGAGAAGTAATCATTATTTTCAGGTTCTTTAGTAACAGCATTGATAGGAATTTGTTTATCTGCGGTTGGGGGTTTATACCAATCACATTCACCTACAATAAATAATTCAGATTTACTACGAGTGAGCGCTACATAAAGTAAATTCTGTTCCTGCTCCAACTGCCAATCTCGTTGATTTCTCCAAACCATAGGCATATCTCCAGCTTTGTGAACAAAAATCCTTTCTCCCTCACCTCCCTTGTATTTATGAATAGTGGATAGGGTAACAGGAGAATTTTTATCACTAAACAATTCATCAATATAATATTTCAGACTTTCGATGCTTGTAGCCTGCGTTTGAGATTGATAAATGGTTGCGATCGCCTCTAGCCTATCTGCTAGTCTTTGCTTTAATTCTTCCTCATTATCTAGATTTAAATATTTTTGCAACTTAATTTGTCTATATTGTTCAACAGCATCATTAAAAAACTTAAAACTATATCCTGGTAGCTTGGCTATTTGGTCAAGTTCTTTTTTGAGGAAGTCGCCAACATCTCGACCTTTGACTGTTGCCTTGATGCCTTGGCTAATGAGACGAATACATAAACTAACGAGTGGTGCAGTTTTACGGGCAATGATAATATCACCGTGTTTAACTAACTTCTCAATATCCTTACTTTCTATTTGATGAATAATTCCTTCGATAGCATCTGGCGCTGCTTCAATTGGGATGTAGGGAAATATGCTTTTAACTAAGGCAATGTGCGATCGCGGACACCGATAGCAAATTGACAAAGGTAATTCTGTGGCTCTAGTAAACCAAACAATGTTGTTATAGCTTTGGTTGTCCGCCCCTGCAAAGCCCATAATTGCCTGACGCGGGTCGCCTACTGCTAAAATTCGGCCTGTATTACCTGCAAGCATCAAAACTAGTTGTAATTGCAAGGGGTTCAAGTCTTGGCATTCATCAACCAATACAAATTTGTAAGGCTTAAACCACGATTGCTGATGTAATCTCCACTTAACAGCTAACCAGATTTGATCAGTGAAATCTAACTTCTTCTCTTGAATTGCCATTTCCTCACCAATCTTGAGGCAATAAGCAATCCACTGAGCTACTAACTGAGGTTTATGTACATTAATTTCGTGATGACGTGCGATCGCCTCTATTATTTCTGCTGTTGGTTCCTCATTATTAAGCCTTACTAAGTCAATCAGCTTCAAAAAATCGCCATCATCATCGATAATACCCTCTTGCCGAAGTTTGCCTATTTTTCTACCACGTTTAGGAATTAAATCTAAATTTTGAGCAATGCGCTCATATTTATATTTAGAGATATCAATGTCTTCACTTCTTACACGAAGTTCTTGTGTAACTAAGGTAAATGCAGCACTGTGAAGGGTGCTGATAGAACTTCTCCAAATAGGGCCAAACTTTTTAATTAAATCTATGGAATTATTTTTACCAAAAACACAAATCTTGATTTCAGTGGGTCTAATGCCCAGTTCGCACAAGGTTCTTGCAACTATTTTTAATGTGCTGCTTTTTCCAGAGCCAGCGACAGCATTACAGCAACCGTTACCTTTTTGGTTGATAACCCAATCAATTATTCCTAATTGAAATCTAGAGGGAACGAAACCAAATTTGGCTTTATAGTCCGCAATTTGACTATTTGATAATTCGGGAATTGGTAAAGATAATTGAGGTGATATTAGGTGCGTTTCTTTCTTAACATCATTACTAGATAAAGATTCTATAGCTAGTTTAATTTGCTCTATTTCATCTGGGTTGAGCTTATCTAATGCAGAGATGATTGCCTCAAATGGGCTACATTGTCCATCCAGCGATCGCGCGAACTTATCGATTTCCTCTAAGAATATTTCAGGTACTCTTGTCGCCTTAGTTGGTAGATTATTCCACGTCGTTTTTTGTTTAGGTAACTGCTCAGTTTTAGGATGTGGATTAGGCATAGCTTTTGGTCGAATACTATTATTAAATAATATCGTGTATGCTGTGTACACTGCATATAGATTAACTAAAGTATATTTTTTGGTGTAGCGATCGCAGGAGCCAGCCAAAAATTGAGTGTTCCCTAAGCCAGCCCTTAGAGCCAGACACAGCAAAGAGAGAAACTGCTGCGGAAACGCGGCGGTTAAGCGTGCTGGCCTGGCTCTAAGCCTCACTCAATTTTTGGCTGGGAAGAACCAAGAAAAATTAATAGTGTGGTTGGTTTTCCGTGGGCGGCTGCATCCCTTGCTGTACTTGCTTTATAGCGCGTGTACGTGCTATAATAGCTTATATTTAGTTTTTAATTTATGCTTGCCTCGTCCCCCGTCTGCTCCGTCGCGTCCCTGTTTTCTGGCGTGTCCTCCGTTGGCTTTTCGGGTTCACGTTCCCCTTCATTTGCTGCTGTGTCCGCCCTTGCTCCCCTGCTCCCCCTTGTCCCCGGCGCTGGTTGTCGCGTGTCAGTTGGGTGCGCTGCGGGTGTTGATGCAGCCGTGCGCGAGTTTTTCACGGGTTCCCCTTCCCTGCTAGTGTTTCGGGCTTCTGCTCCCAGGTTTGCCCGTGCAGGTGCGGTGGGCGCGTTGGCTTTGCGGTCTGCGGCGTGTGTGCGTTCAGTTGCCCCCGGTGCGCGTGGTCTGTTGGTGGTGTCGCCGTCGGGTGCGTGTCCTTCTGGGGTGCGCCCTAGTCGTTCGTTTCGCGGCTGCGGTTCTGGGTCGTGGGGGTCGGCTGCGTTAGCTGCGGGGTTAGGTCGGCGCGTGGTGGTGTGGTTGGCTCCTGGTGTTTTGCCTCCAGTTTGGGCGGGTTTTGCGTGGGTCAGCTGTGGCGGCGGGTGGTGGCTACTCTCCCGCTCGGCCTCAGTTGCCCCGATGCAGTTGTCGCTTTTTTAGTCCAAGTTGGTTACAGTTGGCAATCATTGTTAAACCCTGGTTATCACAGCCAGGGTTTATTTTTGGTTAGCGATCGCCTACGTTTGAGGCTCAAAATTAGAATTTTGCCCCATAATCTCGCATCGCCTGAATCACTACGTCATACTTTTGAGTAGGAATATCAGCAGTTCTTTCCAGGTTAAAACCTGCCAGCACTGACCTTACATCTGATTCAGACAGCTTTAATTCATTTTTTGCGATCGCCCACAATCTCTTAGCTTGAGGTTCAGTTATCGTCATTATTCCTGATACTCCACTCATATCATGTAGTATCGAGCCTTCTTTTTCTCTAGGTTTTTGAGTTAAACCAGCTTCCTGTTTAATATCTCTAGCAATTTTGCGTTTAATTTCCTGGAAGTCCTGACTGTCAGGCTCAACTATGGTTATATCCAAAAGACAGAGGATATTATATCTGCGTCCATAGCTTATCTGTGTGCCTATCTCCTTTGGGTCAGCGAAGTTATTTAATAGGGGAAAAATAGAATCTATCTGTTCGCCGCTTTCATGTCTGAGGCTGGAAAGTAAGCAATATTTTTCCTCTAAGAATATCATTTGATGAGCGATCGCTAGTCCATAAGTCGAAAGTGCAGGTGTAATTTTAGGCTGAATTTCTTCTAATTCAGCATACGTAAAATTGATTTCTCTCCCGCTTTTAGTAGGGATTTTCACATTTCGATTAGCCAAAATAGCCGGGATTTCGGCCTTAGCTTTGGCGAGGGCTGCGTTAAGTTGCGGTGTAGGTGTCATATTTTCTTAGAGGATAAATGGTGTTAAAATAAAGTTGTCTTGCGAAATGTGCATTTTGGATCTTTGGTCGGATACGTTTGTGCTTTTCCTAGATACCCTCTCTTATGGCTGTGGGCTGGCGGCCAGAAAAGTTACCCTTATGGGTTTCACCAGTCCAATACCTCTGGTTCAGGGTCATATTGCCATGAGCATTTATCCTGTTCCTTCATAGCAGCTTCCTTACGCTCCATCCAGCAGTATTCGTACTGTTGTAAAGTCTGTGCGCCTAAATATTTCCACACTGCGAAGATATGTTTATCAGGTATCTGCCCTTTTACAGTGTCATGCAGCATTAAATGTTTAGTTGCAACTGCATCCTGTGCAAAAGCTTTTTCAATACCACTGTAGGCATGACAAGTACAAGTTACTTCATATCGGTGAAGTTTAAGTTCGTAAAAATCACCAGTGTTACCCATTGCGATTAATTCATCCCAATTATCCCCAGGCTGCAATTTATAGGGGTCAGCCTTTGCCCAGCAGCGCTCTATTAACACGCTTACAAAGTCAGCTTTAGAAATGAAGCGAGATATGCCACGAATTTTAATTGTTTCCTTACGCTTCTCAATTTTATTAGGGATGTGTAGATAAACAATACTCTTATAAATGTCAATAGTTGCATGGTCAATACCAACTTTTATTTGTTCTGTTGACCATCCCCATTTTTGCAACAATGATTTAGTATTTTCTAAACTATAAATGTGTCGAAGTGCGTAATCTTCACCATTATTTTCATGCAATAAAGATTGATGGAAAGGAGAGTAATTATAGTTAGCGCGGGTATGTGCGATCGCAGAGAATCTAGTCATGGTCGGATTTTCCAGATTTAGTATTAGTTGGCGTTGGTTTATTTCTAAATGGTTTTCTTCTTCTATCCAGCGAAATGCTGAGTACAGCGTTGAAATCATTCCTGCCCAGAGTTTAGGCGGCTTGATAAGCCGTGCTGATTGAGTTGCGGCGTGGGCATTGATTGCGATCGCACATTGCATCATGGCGGTGTAGCAATTAAAAGCCAGATGGTTACATTCTTCTTTAATGCGATTTTTGGTACGAACATTTGAAGAATTCCACCAAATTGACCACCAAGTTTTATGATATTTTTCTGACAGTTGGATAGCAGTTTCTAAAGGTGCGATCGCACTATCCGGTAGTAGGAAAAAGTATTTATCCCTGATTACAGCTAAGGCGCAGTGGGTCGAGTGCATTTTCTTAGAGGATGAAGGGGAGCGATCGCTGTAAGGTGCGATGGTCGCAAGCGAACCGGCGAAGCCATCGCTTAGATTTAATTAGTAATTGAATCTGCCCTTAAAATTGGAGCCATTGAAAACTGTCCCTGTGGGTAACAATATTCTTCTGTTCCGTCTAGATAAATCTTTCTCTTTGTAATTTCGTTGTGGTTTTTTATGGTGATAAATGATTTTGTCCTACTGAGTATTTCGTATTTGAATACGCATTCATGGTCACAAATTGACCTACATTGATAAACCTTTCCTACGATAAATTGAGTCGTTGCTTTTTTCATTGGTCGGATACTTTTGTATTTTTCTTAGAGGATAGAGGGAGGGCGATCGCTATGATTAAGCGATCGCTCTGCTAGATTAATTTGATCCGTCCCACTCCCAGACATTAACTATTGCTTTGTAACGTTCGCCTTGATCTCTTCCTGATCTTCCATCTTTCCATCTCCAAAACCAGATCAACATTTTTTCACCAGTTGGGATCAACAATTTTGTATCAGTTCTGATTGTGCCTGGGCCGCCAGAACAGCTTACAAGTTGCTCATCTCTAAAAGCAGAGTAATTCCGAAAAACTATACTTTCAGCATCAATTACTTGATGCCGCAGCCCTCCAATAATTCCAATTTCTCCCGCTTTTAAAGTACTCCACGGTTTGCTTAATCTGATTACATCTCCTGCTTGTACACCAAGGTGTTTTTGTAGATAAATGTTCGCTTGTCTTTCTGCTTCTGTCATGGTCGGATACTTTTAATTTTCTTAGAGGATGAAGGGAGGGCGATCGCTTTAGTTGAGCGATCGCATAAAAGTTTTAAGCTTTGAAAATTTCTTCAATTAAATTCACGTTGAAACTGCCGTAGCTCCAGCAAACTTTGCACCATTTTGAATCTAGATATTCTTCAAATATTCCCTCGTTTCTGCTAACTTCTCCGGTGCATTGCTTGGCTAATTTAATTCTGTCGCCTTTTTGAAATTCCATGTTTTCCTTGAATAACTTTCTTTTCTTGATGAAGAGAGAGCGATCGCTAAATCAAAAGCGATCGCAGAGATGATTAATTAAAACGGAACAATAAACCGCTTAAAGTAAAGGTCTAAATCGCTGGGATTTAGGCAAACTTCGTTACCTTTGGAATCTTCGCAAATAATTCTTAAGTACTGCTTGCCGTCAATTTGTTCGCATTTTCCCCCAACAATTTCTACGTAATCGTTAAGTTCAGGAATAAAAATTGAGGCCGTGCATTCTTTATCTAATAGTGCTTTTTTGTCAGGTGTCATGAGTTGGTGTCCTTGGTCGGGTACACCTTAATTATAGCCTAATTAGCGCGTGTACGCACTATTGGAAAACAATCTTCATGGAATCTTTAATAATATAGCGCGTGTACAGGCTAATATAAAAGTGCAGATTTATAGATAAAAATATGGCTCGGACTGGCGGTAATCCCGATTTCGGGACTAAGTATAAATTTGATTTTGGTAACGAAGAGGTGAGAAGCCAGGCGCTAACCATTCGCGTAACGCCTTCATTCTTAGAGGAAATAAAAAATATTGCCGGCGATCGCTATCGGGATTTTTGCAGAGATGCGATCGTAGAAAAGCTGGGGCGGGAACTGGCCGCCCAAACTGCTAAAACAGTGACAACTGAACTGGCGACTGAGACGGGGCAACAACCTGACAACAACCAAACCACCCAGTTAAACCTGGAACTGGAGACAGACCCCACGCCGGCGGAACAGGCAACGACCCCAAAAACACGGCGCAAGGCAAGCCAGACCCAAGGGCAAAAGCAAGCGAAGCCCAGGAGCCAGAGCCGGAGCCGGAAAAGCAGCGCGACTGAGAAGACGACGGAACAAGGCCAGTAGGACACGCTGAACTAGGAAACGAAACCCACAAACCGCCGCCACTGACAACGCCGCGAACACACGCCACAGACCGCGCCGCAAAAGCACCACGGCCAACGCCCCAACGACCTGACGCAACACTGAAAACCTCGGCAGTAGGGAACGCCAGTCGGAAGAACGCATCAACGCCAGCAGCGCAACCGACAAGAACGCAGGAGCCAGCGGGAACAGCAGCCGCAGCCGCAGATAACGGCGCGGGAGACAAGCCCCACTTGCGGGAACCTGAGAAACCAAAGCAGGTGTAACGGGAAAAAACAGTTGAAAGCATAGTATAAAATAATACTGTTGTGGTTTTTAAAAACTGGGGCTATTTCGCGGAGTGACCGGAGTGGAGTGGAGGTACTGGGAGCGGCAAGGACTACAAGCGAAGTGCAAAAACTTGGCCACTCAAAGCGGACAGTGCCGGAACGCAACGCAGGGAACGGAGCCGATCGGCGAAGTGGGTCGCGGCGCGTAGCGTAAGACCCACGAGCAGTGAGGATTACGTAGTAATGATCTTTCTTATGCTTAAACTCCATCGCTCAGATTTAAGCTTTTTTATCCCGTGAGATATTTTGCTGTTAAATTCTACAATTTCCCCATTGCTGAGAATTTCGATATTTCCGTTGTAAAAAAATTCAACATTTCCACCTAACAAACTATCCTCGCTGATATTAATTACAATAACTTTGCTATCGAAAATATCCCGATCTACGTGATTTTTTAGCTCACAACCTGCTTGATATTTATATAGTAAAATACTATTCCAATTACTTCCACACCATAAATCATCACATCTTTTTCTTAAATTATTATCAATTTTAATCCCCTCAAAAACTGAACTTTTAAAACCTAACTCAACTCCTAAACCAAACCATAAACATTTTCTACCGCTAGAATTTTGCTTACCATTCCATCTCTCAGCTTCTAATAAATATTCATGAGCTTTAACAAAATCCCAAACTTTAACTTTATCAACGAAACCAATTCTATTTAACATGACAATTTCCCCCTTGGTAAAAATCTAACTATATCTATTATAGCGCGTGTACGTACTATAGAAATTAATTTATTATCTTCTGTCGCAATAGAAAAAAATTTTTTAACTGAAAAGAAAGCACGGTTTTCGTTCGGTTAAAAAATTTTTTCTGGGGAGGATGGAAGGGGTGGGATGTGGGCCGGCGTGAGTGAGGAGTTGGTGGTGAGGAGCGCAGCGACGATACCACCGACGACGAACGAACAATCTTTATCCCGCCAACCATCACTAAGCACGACCAGCACCGAAACGCAGTGAGCAGAACGTGGAAGGAATGGAATGGAGTGGAGGTACTGGGAGCGACAAGAAGTTTTGGGTAAATGAGAAAACTTGGCCACTTAAAGCGGACAGTGCCGGAACGCAATGGAATGACTGGAACAATATTCTTTTTGCGTAGGCGGTAGCCCGTCGTAGACATCGCAAGTCTTAAGGGACTTCCAAAGAATAAATTATTCCAAGAAAAACAAGAGACAGGTTTTCTCAAGAATGATAATCATTTTAATGGGGGGAGAAAAGGGGTTGCCGAGGGCAACCCCTTTTCTCCCCCTCATCTATGCATGAAGAATCTATACACTTGTCGTCTGCTTTGAAGTTAAACAGTGTAATATTAGTATGTTTTGTAGCTAAATAAATGCTGTTATTAAAATCAAATAACTTTTGTTTTACTACAACAAATATCAATAAACCAATTACCTAAATTTGGGAAAACTTCATGAGTAGAATCGGTTAGCCGCTCAATTTGTTTTTCAATTTGAGCCATAGCTTTTTTTGTAAGCTTTACCCCATTCTCATAAGTTTTGTGTACTAGCTTAACTACTGGATGATCACCTTTCCATTTCATAGTACTAGCAAACTGTAAAGCCGTCTCCACTTCATCTAAAATACTGCCATTCCAATGATTCTCTAGTATTGCCCATGTCCTTTCTATCGGATTATATTTACTATGATAAGGTGGATAGTAAGCTAAACGTATATTTACTTGATGTTTTTGGGCAAATTCTACTATACGCTTCATAAATTGGGTACGTCGTGAACTGTTCTGTGGCCCATTATCTTGATTGAGAAGTAGGGTTTGAATATCGGAAAACCGATGCTTTTGTTCTAACCAAAAATCCTCTAAAATATCAACAATAAAATCGCTTGTAACTTTCGATTCTGTAAAGTATAAAAATAGCTCATCAAGCTCTGGAAGGAAGATACCATAAGGAGTTACAGTTGTTTTTGGATTATAATCATGGTCATCAGCTTTCGCTCCATCCCGGCTTTTACCCCCTCGATCAAATGAGCCAATCTTAACGCGGGCTTTTCCGTCCATACTTAGCCGTAAAACACTCTTATCTTCCGAAGCCTCTTTGTTTATTATGTCTAACTGCTCAAAGATTGCATCAGTTTGTGGGATTTTTTTTGAGGTTGAATTTTCTTTACCCTTCTGAGCTTGTAACCTAAATTATTTAATTTGACTCGAATTGTTTCTGCTGTATGTAAAATTTCATCACTATAACCATATTTTTCAATTAATTGCTTTCTGACTTCGGCGGCACTAAGTCTAGTATATAGTCTTTGGCTTTTAAAACTCGGATCTGTTTGACTATGAAAGTCAACTAAATTTTTAATGTCTTCTAAAAGATTTGGCAGGTGTTCTTCTGCTTTATAACGTCCTTTTGCGCTCATGTTATCAATGCAAGTAATACCACTTTTTAATTCTCTTGTCCCTTTCCTAATTGTGTCTCGATTCCATCCTAATTCTGATGATGCAAGTCTTTGCCCTCCTAAACCTAAGCCCTGAACTGTCTGTGCCATAAATTTACGCTTGGCTGAACCTTTTAATTGAGATGCGGTTTCAATTAACAACTTTTTGAGAGAATCAGTTAATACTATGGACATCAGTTACCACACTCAAAAACAAGCCTCATTATTTAAATTACTACAAAAGGGGAATGAAGGGGCTGCTGACGGCAGCCCCTTCATTCCACTTAAAATGATTATCATTATTCTTAATGGAATAGTTTATTTTCTGGAAGTCCCTAAGAAATCTTCTTTCTAAACTATCTAATAACTTAAGTCGGTCGAAGACTGACGCATTTTAGTATTTTCGATAAACTATTGCGATCGCTCTGCTATTAATCCTCTAATAAAATTATCTAACAACTTAAGTCGGTCGGAGACTGACGCACCAAAAATTATCTATAAAATTTCCTTTTTTATCATCTTAAAGCTTGCCTTATATATTTAGTTTTAAGAACAAGTTAAAAACTTTTACGTAACTCTCGACCGGCTAGGCCGCATTATCTTCTCTGCGAGACGCTAAAAGCGATTAGGCTCATGCCAAAATTAGGCCACGGCTACCGCCAGTTATCCATTAAACTCTTAATTCAATTGGTAAAAGCTATGCATTGTACACAGCAATAAATTACCTGCTGCGCTGCTGCTTGCGATATTCCCAAGGCTTTTGGTAGTTGCCCGACCAAACACCCAGCTTTTTAGATTGTGCGATCGCCTCCGCCTTCTCAAAAACTGGTTTATTAGGGCATTTCCCAGCATATTGCTTATATAAATACGCATTTCCGCTTGATAGTTGCTCCTCATTGAAGTTTTTTTCCACCCCATTCTTAGAGGAAAAAACCTCAGCTACAGTGCGGCCATAGCGATCGCTCTCAACACTAACTACTGATACCTTTCCCCCTACCTCATTAACTAAACGTTGTAAGTTAGCTTTTGATTCTTGCCCAAGTGGTTGCCCCGGTTGTTTGCCGTGTTTAATTTCTGGGGCATCGATCCCACAGAATCGGATTTTTTTAGTTTCGCCACTGCGACGGACAGTAATCGTGTCCCCGTCAGCAACACTCGCAACTGTCCATTGTTCCGACAGTGCCATTGCGCGAGGTGATGTGGAATCCGCCGCCGCTTCTATAAGCGATCTAGTTTTGGGGGAAAGTGTACCTGCTACAGCAACAATAGCAGCGACAGAGGCAATTAGGAAAACTGGGCTATTCAGGAGCTTTTTCGGCATATAAGGGCTGTGATACTCCTATCAGTTTGCCCATTAACTTATTACTTCTAACTTTGCTTAATTGTCTGCCAGTCACTTTTATTAATATCTAATCGTCTGCCGGATAATTGAATTGATAATTATGATTTAATATAGTTGTATGCCAGACAAAAAACGCTATAAAAATACAAGTAATTATCTGGATTATTTTATTTAATCTTTATATAAATAACTAAAAATTTAAGCATTTTTCCTAAGTTTATTCAATTTAAAATAACTCAAAATATAATTAATACTTTTCAGTAAGCTTACTGTTTTTAAAAAAGATAATTACAAACAAACATGGAGTAAAGCAAAGAGAAAACTTACTTTACTAATGGTGATGTATGAAACTAATTAAATCTGGTTTAATTGCTACTGCTACAGTTGGTGTATTAGCGGCTAGTATTGCTCCGGCTGCTGCTATCCCCTATGGCAGTAATACAGTGTATAAAGTCATGGATGCTACATACGGTTCTACAGTCTACATCTCGGCAACTGCGAATAGCCGGGTGCAAGTGCAGCTAGGAAGTGTTGATCGCTCTACTGCAAGAATTGCTGGAGCTTGTGGCGAATTAAGAATTTCTGTCCCTTCTAGCGGTTCATTCGAGGGGTTAAAAGTGGATAGTATGGCAATTGATGCATCTGCATTGCCAACACAAGTTTTGCCTGCTTGCACTAGTGGAACGTTTGCTGAAGCGCGAACTGCAAACTTTAAAACCCCTAATGGGCAAGTGGTAATAGTTGGCAAGACCCCTGGTAGCGCTGTTGCAATTACACTTCCAAGCACTGCTAGCAGAAATGTGTCGATTAATGCTTGCGGATTTGGCATTCTTCGTGCTTCTAGCGGCTCAACACTGCCAGATACTTTTGATATTGGTACAAACTCTTATACTTTGGCATCTTTAGCAGATGCAGGCGATCCGCCGATTTGTCGTACAACCAATGGCGTAAGCTCGGCTTACATACCATCAAGCTGGCCTTAAATCTCTGCATCTTTAATTGATAAAACTAACAGTTTAATTTCAAATAATGACCGCCGCATTTTAGCCCAAGCTCTATAAGTTTGGGCTTTTTGATTGTCTAAATTATTCTGTCTTGTCAAGTAACTTTCAGTATCGCTATTACCTCTTACATAACGCAGTTCAAAAACCTTGAACTGGTCAACTGCTCTTGATGCTACTACCTGAGCAGTTTGAAAATCAGTCCGTGCTTCATCAAATTGAATTAACGATTGGGCTACTTTATCCCGAATTGTATCTGCTAATTGTGCGCGGCTGCGCTGTAATTCTGCTACTTTTACTTGGATGTCAGATATAGCGATCGCATTGCGCTGCGCGTCAGCATTCCCCCCCTGAGTACCCTGAAAGAAGGGTATGCCGATTACATTAAGTAACCCATTGATTAAGTTAGTTTTGCCACTGAATATCCCAGCAAGATTATCAATTAATCCTGTCCCTGGCGCTTGTGGTTGTCCTGCCGTAGGAGTGGGGCCTAAAAGATATTGTAATCCTGGGGTGAGTATTGCAAGTTGAATAGATTTTTTATTCCTTACTTTCGCTTCATTAATTCGGTCGTTAGCTTCAGATATCCGCGTATCAATTTCTTTTAAAAGTGGGGATTGTGCGATCGCTTTTTCTTGAAGCTGTTGCAAACAAACCGCACTAGTTTCTAGACATGGCAACCCCCCGCGCAGCAGTCGCCACATATCATCATTCATTTCCCGCTCAAGAATTACATCGATGGAAGGCTTATTAAAAGGGTTCTGTTCAGGTTTGGGTAACTTGGAATCAGTGTGCTTTTACCCCCTGGATGACGAAATTTTGAATCATATCCTGACCAAAAATTAACGACATTTCAAGGGTTATAGCCTAAACATCACATAAAAGTTTGCATAAAATTATGGCCGCGTGTCCTGATTGTGAATCATAATAAAGCCTAGAGTTGTCATAACTAAAAAGAGAAAACTTCTCCCGAATAATTCTCTAAAAATCACTCTGAGATACAACTTAGATGACAAAATATGGTTCAAACTGACTAAAATATGATTCAATGCACGTTGATAAGTATTTTTAGGAGACTGTAGTGAAGCAACAAAGCCGTCCTTGTATCACATAGGTCACGCTCCCGGAGGTGAGGCTCAAATGAACGAATTCGAGTTTGAAGATTGGTGTAGGCAACAGCAACTAGCAACCCACACCATTGATTTGATTGCACAAATAAGGAAATCTCCACCCTCACGTCGGGTACAAGGAGGAACCAAGAACGTTTGTGGCGTGTACCCTAGTTCAAAAATGGGGGTCACAATTCAATTCGAGAGCCATACAGTGGAATTGTGGGCGATTTACTTGATGGAACATGACCCACAAGTTCTAGAGTTCTACGACCAGCCACCACCATTCAAAATCCAGTATAAAAATCAAGCTGGGCGTAATATAGGTCATTATCATACCCCTGACTTTTTTGTATTACGTGATGATGGTGCGTGCTGGGAGGAGTGGAAAACAGTTAAGGAACTAGAGAAATTAGCACAAAAATATCCTGGGCGTTATCAAAAAACAACATCCGGTCATTGGCATTGCCCACCAGGAGAAGCACACGCATCACAATTTGGTCTAAAATACTGCGTTCGTACTGATGCCGAATTAAATCCCGTCTTTACCCAGAACTTGATGTTTTTGTCAGATTACCTGGGATTTAAATCAAATTTGACAACAGATGTACATTCGATAGTTCTGGCTTACCTAAAAGCAAATCCAGGAATAACGATTGCAGCATTGCTACAAGAATTAAATGATGTATGTGCCAATGACATATACATCATGATTGCAACTGAGCGTCTATACGTGGATTTGTCTGCTGTCCCCTTAGTTGAACATTGGCGGACAAGATTATGGCTAAGTCAACAAACTCATGACGCTTATACACACGCATCTGTTGTAGGAGTAACTACAAAGAATACTCCCAGTAGTCCCACAACACTGCTACCTAACACAGCCCTTGAGTGGGATTCGGCGCTATGGACTTTAGTTAACTATGGCGAGACCACAACCACGCTATTACCAGAGTCCGGCTTCCCAATACAGTTACCCACAGCATTTTTTCTCCAGTTATTCGACAGTGGCACCATTAAAATCCATAACGGAGTTACAGATGCAACTATAAATGAAACAGTACGGGCTTTAATGGAGGCCGCAAATCCTGTTCACTTAAAAGAAGCGAACCGAAAATTTAATATAGTACAAGCATATTTTCAGCGTCATACAGATATCTATCAAGACATCAAAGAGCGTACATTACGTCGATGGGTACAACAGTTCCGTGAAGCAGAAGCAAGTTTAGGTTGCGGTTATGTCGGGTTACTACCACGCACACATCAGCAAGGGAATCGTCAACCAAAATCGCCCACAGATTCAAGTGAATTATTAGATAAATTTATTAAAGAGCATTTTGAAACACCAAGACAAGCAACAGGTGCTTCAG
>NZ_JAYGHD010000340.1:0-23209 GCF_034932245.1 Nostoc sp. UHCC 0251 | reverse complement strand
ATGCAAGGGTAGAAGTTAGCGTTTCTTATGACTCCAATTTAGATCATGTGTATAGGGTGGTTGAGAAAGTAGGACAGGAGTTAAAGGCCTATGAACAGGATGTTATAGAACCCACGCGAGTCGCTGGAATAGAAAACTTTGGTGAGAATAACCTATTGCTGCTGACGCTGACAAAAGTCAAGCCTGGAAAACACCTTCATATTCAACGTGTTCTCCGCAAAATATTAAAGGATACTTTTAGTCAAGAAGAAATTGAAATTTGCGGGTTTTCCAAGAATTGATACTAGTAGGGTTGCACGAAAATGGGAGGCCGTTGCCTCCCATTCTCATTGATAAGTGTAAAATTCATTTACACCATGTAGTGTTTGGTCAACTAGAAGCTTTCACCGCCGCTTCCGCTTGAGAGTGCAACAACAAACCATATTCCAAACCTTCCACCACGGCTTGATAAGAAGCCTCCAAGATATTGGTAGAAACCCCTACCGTAGTCCAGCGTTGACGACCATTGCCCGATTCTACCAACACACGGGTTTTTGCCGCAGTGCCCGTATGTCCGTTGAGAATTCGCACTTTGTAATCTGTCAAATCAAAGGTTGCTATTTGGGGATAAAAGTTCACCAAAGCCTTGCGTAAAGCTGCATCCAAAGCTGCCACGGGGCCATTACCTTCCGCCGCCTCCAAAATATTTTTCCCGTCAACAGCGAGTTTAACCGTAGCTAAGGCATTGCTAGTTTCTTTCCCCTCAATTAAGTCACAGTGGACTTGAAAACCTTTGACTTCAAAAAACTTCTGGCGACCTCCTAAAGCTTCGTGCATCAACAGTGCAAAACTGGCCTCTGCTGCTTCAAATTGAAATCCTTCACTCTCCAAATCTTTGAGGCGCTGGAGAATTTGCTTGGCTTCAGCCTTTAGCTTTTCGAGGTCAATCCCAAAACTGCGGGCTTTAGCTAAAACATTGCTAAGTCCAGACTGTTCAGAAATCACGATGCGGCGATGATTCCCGACTTGTTCCGGCTGAATGTGTTCGTAAGTCAGGGGATTACGTTCCACCGCTGATACATGAATACCGCCCTTGTGGGCAAAAGCCGAAAGTCCTACAAAGGGAGCGTGTTCATCTGGCGCAAGGTTGACCACTTCACTAACGAAACGACTAGCTTCTGTAAGTTGTGTTAGCTGGTCTTCTGTGATACAACTGTAACCCGCCTTCAGTTGTAAATTGGGAATTAACGAACAGAGGTTAGCATTACCGCAACGTTCACCGTAACCGTTAATTGTACCCTGTACCATCTTTGCCCCTGCCATAACGGCAGCTATTGCGTTAGCAACCGCCATTTCCGAATCGTTATGAGTATGAATTCCAATTTGGGGCATTGGTGATTGGGCATTGGGAATTGGTGATTGGGAATTGGGAATTGCGGACAGAGAAGATTCTTTTCCAGTTCCCCATGCCCCATGCCCCATGCCCCATGCCCCAGTCACCTTGACTACATCTTGAACAATTTGGCTAATTTCGTGGGGTAAAGTGCCACCGTTGGTATCACAAAGAACTAGCCATTCAGCTCCAGATGCGATCGCAGCCTCTAATGTTTGCAAAGCATAACCTGGATTATGCTTGTAGCCATCAAACCAATGTTCGGCATCGTAGATAATGCGACGCCCTTGAGAACGGAGGTACTCAATCGTGTCACGAATCATCGCCAAATTTTCTTCTAATGTCGTTTTGAGGCTGGCTGTGACATGTAAATCCCAAGACTTACCAAAAATTGTTACCCAGCGAGTTCCCGCAGCCAAAATATCCTGTAGCATCGGTTCGGTTGCGGCAGTGGAGTTAGGGCGTCGAGTCGAACAAAAGGCCACAATTTCAGCTTGTTTGAGGGGATCTTCTTGAAGTTGCCAGAAAAATTGTACATCTTTGGGATTTGCGCCAGGCCAACCGCCTTCAATGAAGGGAATTCCCAATTGATCGAGTCTACGGGCAATGCGTAACTTATCTTCTATCGATACTGATAGCCCCTCGCGCTGAGTGCCATCCCGTAGTGTAGTGTCATAGAGCCAAAGTTGAGGTGAGGAATTTGTGGTCATAAAACTGGGACCGACGAGACAACTTTCGAGGCAATGTGTCAATATACAACAAAACGCCAGTTTGGCAATTTAAAAATGCCTAAGATACTAGCTCAAGGTAAAACAATTGAGTGCGAACAGGGAAGCAATCTCCGAAAAATCTTGCTGCAAAATAGTATTAACCTCTACAATGACGGTGCTAGGGTAATAAACTGTCGGGGCATTGGCAGTTGTGGAACCTGCGCGGTTAAGGTAGAGGGTGAAGTATCAGCAGCGAATTGGCGCGATCAAGCACGGCGTTCGCTTCCTCCCCATTCTCCTACAACAGACTTGCGTTTAGCCTGCCAAACTCTGGTTTTAGGCGATGTGAAAGTGACAAAGTTTGATGGATTTTGGGGACAAGGTTCTCGAATAGTGTGGACACCAAAAGGTTAAAAAGGAGTAAGACAAGATGGGTAGATGGACACCCTTAATTTTAATGGCTGGAGGTTTAGCCATTCTGCTTGGTACATTACTGGGCATCAACTTTCCTATGGGCGTACAAACTGCTAACAATCCCAGTGACAAGAAATCACAAGTCCTCCCAGCTAATATCAATGTTAATAGCAGTGCTGGCAGCAGGAATGATGAAACTGCAACTGAAGGAAATGAAACAACTGAAACAAACGAAACTAGACGCGGTATTGTAGCCCCAAGACCTGACAACAGAAGTAGCGTTGCTCAGAATCCTGACAGTACAATAGACGGTACTACAGATACTTCAGAAACTGGCACACCATCCACCGATGTAAATCAAGGCAACGAACCAATTCGCGCTTTGTGGTAACGATATATCCGTCTTTAGTTACAAGTTATAAGTTATGAGTTTTAGTTATGGGTTATTAGTTATGTACTAATGATAAATAGCTAATGATAAATGACTAATGACTAATGACTAGTGAGATTGTAATTATTGGTGGCGGCGTTATTGGTTTAGCGATCGCCATTGAACTAAAACTGCGCGGGACAAGTGTCACCGTGCTTTGTCGTGACTTTCAGGCTGCTGCTACCCATGCCGCCGCTGGGATGTTGGCACCAGATGCGGAAAACATCCCTAATGGGGCAATGCGTTCCTTGTGTTGGCGATCGCGTACTTTATATCCCGACTGGACGCGCAAACTAGAAGAACTTACCGGCTTAAATACTGGCTACCTACCCTGTGGTATCCTTGCGCCCGTCTTTGAAGAGGCAGGGGGAGATGAGGGAGCAGGGGGAGATAGGGAAGTCAATTCTTCCTCATCCTCCTCATCTCCCTCATCCCCCGCTTACTGGTTAGACAAAGAGGCAATTCATCAATATCAGCCAGGATTGGGAGCAGAAGTAGTTGGTGGTTGGTGGTATCCTGAAGACGCACAAGTTGATAATAAAGCTCTAGCTCACGTATTGCGGACGGCGGCTGAGTCTGTTGGTGTTGAACTCAAAGATGGTATTACAGTAGAAGCATTTTTACAGCAGCAAGGACAAGTGGTTGGCGTGCAAACCAACGCTGGAATGATTCGCGCCGCGCACTATGTTTTAGCTTCAGGTGCTTGGTCAAATGAGTTGTTACCACTACCCGTGCGTCCCAGAAAAGGACAAATGCTGAGTGTGCGGATACCAGAATTTGCCCCAGAATTGCCCTTGAAGCGGGTTTTGTTTGGGCAGGATATTTACATCGTACCAAGGCGCGATCGCCTCGTTCTTGGGGCAACCAGCGAAGACGTTGGCTTTACCCCCGACAACACCCCAGAAGGTATTCAAACATTATTACAAGCTGCCATCCGCCTGTATCCCCAACTCAAGCATTATCCCATCCAAGAATTTTGGTGGGGATTTCGCCCAGCCACCCCCGATGAGTTGCCCATCCTTGGCACCAGCCACTGTCAAAATTTAACCCTTGCTACAGGTCATTATCGTAACGGGATTCTACTTGCACCCATAACAGCGGCATTAATTGCCGATTTAATTTTGGAACAAAATTCTGACCCCTTACTTTCAGATTTTCACTATTCACGCTTCCAGTCCAAGCCATCTACCTCTACCCCAATGCTGACTCACTCTGCCAATTTCTCTAACGGGAATCGTCCTGCCATATCCCCCCACTCCCGACTCCCCACTCCCGACTCCCCATTAATTATTGCTGGCAAAACCTTCCAATCCCGCTTGATGACTGGAACTGGTAAGTATCGCAACATTGAAGAAATGCAACAAAGCATCGCCGCTAGTGATTGCGAGATTGTCACTGTGGCAGTACGACGCGTACAAACTAAGGCTCCAGGACATGAAGGTTTAGCTGAAGCCTTGGATTGGACGAAAATCTGGATGTTGCCCAATACCGCAGGTTGCCAAACTGCTGAAGAAGCGATTCGGGTGGCGCGTTTGGGGCGAGAAATGGCGAAATTGTTAGGGCAGGAAGATAACAACTTTGTTAAGTTAGAAGTAATACCTGACCTTAAGTATTTACTCCCAGATCCGATTGGGACGCTACAAGCGGCGGAACAACTAGTCAAAGAAGGGTTTGCAGTATTGCCCTATATTAACGCTGACCCCATGTTAGCCAAGCGTTTAGAAGAAGTAGGCTGTGCTACGGTAATGCCTTTGGCATCGCCGATTGGTTCTGGACAAGGGCTAAAAACAACCGCTAACATCCAAATCATCATCGAGAATGCGAATGTGCCAGTGGTGGTAGATGCTGGTATTGGCTCACCCTCAGAAGCCGCCCAGGCAATGGAATTGGGAGCAGATGTTTTGTTGATTAATAGTGCGATCGCTCTTTCTCCAAACCCAGCAGCAATGGCTCGTGCCATGAATTTAGCAACAGTTGCCGGTCGTCTAGCATACCTTGCTGGCAGAATGCCTATCAAAGACTACGCTAGCCCTAGTTCTCCTCTGACTGGGACAATTACTAGTTAGGGCATGGGGCATGGGGAATAGACCTCAGAGGGTGACAAGGGAGACAAGGGAGACAAGGAAAATGCCCAATGCCCAATCCCTAATGCCCAATCCCCAATGCCCAATCCCCAATGCCCAATCCCCAATGCCCAATCCCCAATGCCCAATGCCCAATCCCCAATGCCCAATCCCCAAGAATGTAACGATTTGTCTAGCAGTTTCAGAGCGGATCTAGCATTTATGTAACATTAAATGAACAATAAAGATAAAGGAATTAATTCATGCCCTATACAAACGAAGAAGGCGGTCTTCTGAATAATTTTGCCCGGGAACCAAAGGTTTATCAAGCAGAGCCTCCCACAGAAGGACAAAAGCGAACTTATCTCTTTCTAGGAATTGCCGCTATGGCTTTGGTTGGCGGCTTGATTACAGTTGCCTTCTTTGTTTCTCAGAGCAGTTGATCGTAAAATATTTTAATAAAATTTCATCTTCTTCAAAATTTTTCAGGTTCCTCTTAAAATCAGAACCTGATTTTTTATTTTTTGTTAAAATTGAATTACTAATTAGAGTATAATTATATACTATTTTATTCTACTATACCTGAAAAGCTTAATTGATACTGAGCATCAGAGCATTAGCTTAAAAATCATTTCATTATAAGTTTGGTCTACTTAGATACGCCGAGAAAAGTAATATGTACTGTGTTTTGGCTCTTTAGCCGCCATGAGCGTGAATGATACTGCACACAATGATAATTCTGCTTGGAATCGGCAAGTATACCACCGCTTAAAACTTGCCCTAAGTCTTGGCTTACGACGACAACTTTTTCTAGCAGTATGTGATGATTTACACTTAAGGAATCAAGTAGCCGCCCGTTTGCATTCTACATTGGCTTATCCTATTGGACAAGTGCTATCTCAGCCATCAAATGCCCAGGAAAATAGCACTCCAGTTTATCCGCGATTAGTTACGTTGCGTTTAAATTTAAACGATCCCAATCCCATAGTTCAAATCAATCAATGGTTGGCAAATTATCCACCGCCAATTGTTGGGGCATCACAAGATAGCCCTGGAAAACCTTTTCCAGTACCAGCATTTCAGATTGTCGGCGTAGAGCATCTCACTAAGCAACCAGTCGCTACACAACGGTTATTTTTGCACCATCTCCGCTTAAGCGAACAATATTTCTCTATACAAGAATCTAGCCGATTTCTAGAATCTAACTTGCTGTTGTGGATACCGCGTCCTTGGTTATCTGCTATCAAGCAATCAGCGCCACAGTTTTGGCGTTGTCGGACTGGTGTATTTGTGTTTGCCGGAGAACCCACACCAGCGACTCAGAATTTGGGCTATCCAGAACGTTTTTCTAGTTCTAAAAGTTTAGATTTAGGGAACCTTGAGCAGTCGATTCTAAATGAATCAGTTACCCCAGGAGAACTCAGAACCACAGCCAGCGAGTTAAAGTTTAAAAATAATTCTGATTTTCCGGCAGAAATAGGGAATGGCGTCCACAAAACCCAAGAAGCTTCGCCGTCAACAGCGGATTTATTGAAGGCTGCGCCGCAACAGCAGGAATCTACTAATCAGTTTGCTAGTGAGAGTAATAATCAATCGCTGTCGTCTTTATCTCATATTAGTAGCGAATTAACAGAGCTAGTAATAGCAACAATCAATACAAACATTGCTCAAGATACAGAGGATTACTTGCAACCGCAGCAGATTTTGCTGGAGATTGAAGAGTTGCACGAAAAGCAACTTCCGGGGGAGGTACTGGCAGAAGCTTATCATCGATTGGGTAGCTTATACCGTCTTCGCATTGAGCAAGGAGATTCAACCTTAGAAAATCTGATGGTGGCAATTATTGCCTATCAGGAGGCAATTAGCTATGACGAAAACTCACCACAACTCCCAGATATCTTGAATGATTTGGGTACACTCTACTGGATGCTATACCGCACACCACCCAATTCCGAGGAAGGAAAAACTTATATAGAGCAGGCAATAGAATTTTATCAGTTGGCGTTAAAGATGATCTCACCCCAAACGCATCGGGAAACTTACGCTCGTGTGCAAAATAATTTAGGGACGGCTTATGGTGATTTAGCTCGTTTTTCTCACCCATCTGAAAATTGGCAGCAAGCAGTTTTAGCTTACAATGAAGCACTTAACTACCGTACAGCCGACATGGACTCATTAAAGTATGCGGCTTGCCAGAACAATTTGGGTACTGCTTACTGGCATCTGGGGCAATACAACCAACCGATTGTGCATTTAAAGAAAGCGATCGCAGCTTACAACCAAGCACTTGTACACTACAACCCCGAACAGGAACCGCTTAAGTATGGCATGATTCAAAACAACATTGGTACTGCCTGTTGGAATCTGGCACAATACGAACAACCTGCCCAAAATCTCCAGTTAGCTATAGATGTCTACAGCGAAGCTCTTAAGTATCGCACTCCAGCTAATGTTCCCAGCGCCTGCGCCGCTACACAAAATAATCTGGGTACTGCCTACTGGCATCTAGCAAACCTGTCTCAGACAACTAAAGAGGCACGGCAAAAGTATCTGCAACTATGTATCAGCGCTTACGAAGAGGCTATAGCCTTGGCTGACTCACTTAACGGTATTCCTTTAAGTTTTGATTTGCTTGCTTCTTATAACAATCTGGGACTGGCGCATTATCAGCTAGTAATAGATAAGTCGTTTAATGGTGACAAAGCAACACGCTCTCAACATCTAGAAGTAGCATTAGACAACCATTTACAAGCTTTAAACGGATTGAGCAAACAACCAGAGGCTTATCAAACAACCTTTACTTATATAGTGAAAACTATTCGTGCTTTTCATAATGAATTAGGGATACAGGGACAAAATCTGGCTTTATCTAAAGTTCCTAGTCAGCTGTTGCCAGAGATTTTGTCAAAGTTATAAAGGATATAGCCAAAACCCTTGAGAATGAACCTGATTAGAGACTTTTCAATTGGTTCCCTCTGGTCTAAAAACACCTAGAATCTTGGCTCAACGAGTCCACTTGAGATGTGACTCCTTGCAGTTATCCTTGAATTCGACTAACGAATCACATTCGTCTCAATAGCGCGGGGAGTGTCAAAAATAGCAACGAGTAACTTTATATTGACTTGACAATTAATCAAGTAACCAAGTAAGGTAGCGATGTCTAAGATTGGCTACGCCTACGCAATTACTATTTTACTAATTACAGCGTAGTAAAATACTTTAACAATCCATAAACTTAGCTTAAGTATATAATTTTTTTAATCATGTTTATTAATATATATTGTAAAAAATGCAATAAAGTATTGGCGTGTTTTCCGTAAAATTACTAAGGTAGACTGGAAACATAGTTGAAAAAGTTCCAGAATGAGATTTGGATACTTAAGTTATGAAACTAAGTTTGTTTTTTGCGACTGCTATATCTGGTTTTTTTGTGGGTGCAACCACAGCACTTGGTTTCTCTGACCAAGCAGATGCTCTAACTTTTTCTGGTATCTCTAGTGGTACATGGGGAGAACCTACTCCAGGAAGCACCAATATCAATCCCATATACACAGGTTTGGGAAGCAACGCATTTACTTGGGGTGATCCTAATGTGTGCTTGCCAAATTCAGATACTACTAGTGGGTGTACAATAACAGGCTCCAATAAACTTACCTTCAATGGAAATTCATTTTCAACTGACATTAATTCTGTATTCAAAATAGGTGATTTAACTTACTTTAATGGAACGGTACTTAAAGATACAAGTGTTGAATCTGTGCCTTTAAATCTCAATGTATCCTTAAGTCCTCTCGTTGGAATCAGCCAAGATTTTGACTTCAACTTGCGTCTAGTAAATACACCTAATGGCGCAATAAATCCTGAAGATAATGCAGACTTTGTATTTATAGACACAAATTTGAGTAATCGCAGTTTTATCTTTGAAGGCAATGAATACACGCTTGAGCTAACTGGCTTTAATCCAGACATTGGCCAGATAGATATTAAGGCTCTTGAAGGAGCCACAACTAAAACAGCTATTTATGCCAAAATCAAAAATATACCTGAACCTGCAACACTAGCGGGTCTATCTTTGTTAGGAATATACCTAATATCTCGTAAAAAATTCTTGGAGAAGAAAAACTAAGAGCTTTAGCTGTTAGAACATCTGTGGCTCTTCGCCCTTGAGGATGTAATTACACTAAAGAATTTTTCGGCTCCAATACGAGGTTTACTGGGATTCTCGTACTTTCAAGAAACCCTATGGATGATACAGCAGTTTGCTCAATCTTAAGTTGACCACACAACTGGCTCCTGTCTTTTATGCAATTGAGAACCGCTACATACTTGTATTCCATATAGGAATCCGATTTGATCTCTGAACTGATTTACGTGGTGCGCGAAGCGCAGCGCAAGCGCGATAGGTAGGCAATAGGCAATAGGCAATAGGCAATAGGCAAGGGGAAAGAAGGCTTCCTAGTTGTACTGAGTTTTTTCAGAAATCAAATACTAGTCCTATAATTGTTCATGGTAATTGAACAAATTTTAACTCTGCACAAGAATTGCTGCGATCGCATGAAGCTTTATTCTCAATAACCATTACGACTTGAGAAAATAGTTGAACAGGTCAAACGATTTTAGATTTTAGATTGACCCCATATCTGTACCTTGTGCCTTCCCGCAGGGTAGACAGTTGCTCTGAATAAATAATTTTACCCAATAAAATATATAGAATTGTTCTCACATTTAAGCTGGAGGGCAACTAACTCAAGAGGCTCAAAGGAGGCGTGATGCTCGTGCCTTCGGAGTCTCCGGTTTTCCTCCTGAATTCTCACAAAGAAAGCAAAAACTTTTCCCAAGTCCTAGCAAATAAATCTAAAATAGAAGAAAGAGTTCACAGTCAGCCCGTTCGCCTCTATCCAGTGGTGTAGATATGTGAACGTAAACAATGAAACAACCCTGGAAACAATTAGACCTATTTTGCGTCATGCTGAGAGTATCATTATCCCCTATTTGGTGACGCATATTCAGGATACAAATTCTGAGGAGTGATGTCTTTAATGGGCTAGGACTGCACACATACTCCACATTATATGAGTACCTTCATATTCAGAATGCGCCTATAAACTCGTTTCATAAATTTCAGAAACAAACCTAGTAAATACATGTCATTACATACATCACATACACAAAGGTATACCCACTTATGACTCGCCTACATCAATGGAAATCTGGAACTGCTGCACTCATGGCAATAGCCGTTACCGCAAGCGTCACTGCTCCACTGTTAACTTTAGCTCCTGCTAATGCACAATACAGAATTGGGCAAGATAGAATTGGGCAATATGGAAACGTTACCATTCCTTCTGGGGTTGCTTTACCTGTTACCTATGAGAAAGAGACAATTACTATTGCTCCTGGGGAAAGCCAATCTTTAACGCTGAGAATAGCTAATGATATTATCGACAGAAATAGAAATGTCTTGATTCCTGCCGGTACTAAAGTAATTGGACGACTAGAATCTGTTGACCTAGATAGTTATTCAAGAGATACAGATGATAACCAAGGAAAAGGCGTGCGGTTTGTAGCTCAAGAATTAGAGTTTTCTAATGGTCGGCGTCAGTCGATTAATGCAACTTCTCGGACATACACCACAACTGAAAAAGTCTCACAAGGACCTAGCACAGGTCAGGTTTTAACTGATGCAGCTATTGGTGCGGGTGCTGGTCTTTTAGGTTCACTAATTACTGGGAACCGCAAAATTGACGATTTAAAACCTGTTCTCGGTGGGGCTGCGGGTGCGGGAGCAAGTGTGTTGTTGCGGAAAAAACAAGGAAATGCCTTTGTTCTTAGACCTGCACAGGATTTGAGGCTCACACTGAATTCTAACTTGAATTTAGTACCATCATCATCTCGCTACTAGATTTAACTCAATTCAAGTTGTGACTTTAATCACCTATGATAGGCGATCGCCACTTCAAATGTAGTGTGCGATCGCCTTCATTTTTAACAGTAAAAAATTATATTTAACAGCAACCATTCTACCTCTAGAGCGTCTTAATCAGTATAAATAATTTATTGGAATACTTATTTAATTGAGCTATGTAGGGAGCTAGGAAAATCAGTTTTATTTTATTCTCAATCCAAAAGAGGATTCAAAATTACGTAGCATCCTGATATTTTTGTTAAATAGTGGCGAAAAAAGGAGATTTTACTTGTGGTAATTCAAGGTTTCGGTATAAGCACATATCTTGTAATTCCCCTAGTATTAAGTCTTTTAGTTCAAGGAGACAGCAGAAAAGTATCAAACGTCCATCAGGTATCCACTAATAATGAAATAAGCCGATCCAGCCGCCAGCTAATTAGCCAGAATTCAACACCGAAAACATACTATGTTAGTGGTAATGGAAATGACAAAAATAGCGGACTCTCTACTTCATCTGCCTTTAGGACAATTCAAAAGGCAGCAGACCTGACTAAGCCGGGTGATACAGTATTGATTATGAACGGAGTATACAAAAATACAGGCAAAGCTGTGAGTGTATTAAGTATTAAACGTTCTGGTACTGCAAATGCATGGATTAGGTATAAAGCATATCCTGGGCATTTTCCAAAAATTCAGCACAATACATGGAATGGTGTCCTGATTTCACATGGAGCTTCATATATCGAGATTAACGGGCTTGAGGTGATAGGAAACAATGCCAATGTAACTCTTGATTATGCGAGGAGTCAGAAGGATAACAAATCAAACCCGCTGACGAGTGGAAACTGCATCACCGTGGATGGACGAAGAAATGGTCATACTCACCATATACGCATTATTAACAACAAGGTACATAAGTGTGGAGGAGTAGGCATTGCAGCAATGGAATCGGACTATGTGACAATAGATAATAACGTGGTGTTTGATAATGCTTGGTACAGCGTTTATGGTTGCAGTGGCATTTCAATGTTGAGCAATTGGAATTCTGACAACAATCGGGGATACAAAATGTTTGTAACCAACAACAAGACTTACAACAATCGCATGTACATCCCTTGGATTGCAGTCGGAAAGATCACAGACGGTAATGGCATTATTATCGATACTACAAGAAATAATCGTAATAACTCAAAATTGGGTGCATATAAAGGACGTACTTTAGTTCAAAACAATCTTACATTTAATAATGGTGGTTCAGGTATTCATGCATTTTTAAGTGATCATGTTGATATTGTAAATAACACTGCTGTTTTAAATAATCAAAGTCCAGAAATTAAAGATGGGCAAATATTTGCTAATAACTCATCTGATGTCAGGATTTTAAGAAACATTCTCTATGGTTTTCCTGGCAAGAATATTAACAGTAACTATAAAACTAAAAACGTTGTTTATGACTATAATCTCTACATTAATGCTTCTAAGATAAGTGTTAAAGGTCCTAACGACGTTGTTGCGGACTCGCAATTTTTAAGTAAGCATCCCACTATTAAAAAAATATCTAGCAATTGGAAATCAAAGCTAGATAAACAAAATCCGCCAACGCGGAATAATGTACAGTCTAAGTCGGCAAGTTTAGTTTGTGAGCCAATGACTTATACTTTGCAAAGCAAACCCATCCAAGCGGGATGCTCCCCGACATCTTTAGCTCAAACTCCTGCTTCACCTTCGGCTCAAACTACTGCTTTTTCTGATGTTTCATCTAACTATTGGGCGGCACAATTTATTCAACAATTGTCAGGGCGAGGTATAATCGCCGGATTTCCTGATGGTAGCTTCCGTCCTGAAGAACCTGTGACACGCGCTCAATTTGCCGCTATGCTCAACAAAGCTTTCAAAAAAGCACAGCAACGGCAGGTAATCAAATTTTCTGATGTGCCAAGCAACTATTGGGCATCCAGCGCTATTGGGCAAGCCTATAGTATTGGTTTCTTATCTGGTTATCCTGGTAATCGCTTTCAGCCTAACCAGGCTATTCCCCGTCAGCAGGTTTTAGTTTCTCTCGCTAACGGTTTGGGATATACTGCCAGCGGCAATACCGAAAGCACTCTGAAGTATTTCAACGATGCCTCTAAGATTGCTAGCTACGCCCGTAACCCGATCGCAGCAGCAACTAAGAAGCAAATTGTGGTGAACTATCCTAATGTAAAGTCCCTGAGTCCAACCGCAACTGCTACTCGCGCCCAGGTAGCAGCTTTGATCTACCAAGCATTGGTTAGTTCTAAGCAAGCCCCAGCAATTAACTCGCCTTATATCGTGTCAGACCCTAGTAATTAACTGTCTGTTGTGACTTTAATCATCTCTGATATAGCAATCCTAAATGAATTGTGAAAATCGAGAGACTCAGATCCCCGACTTCTCAAAGAAGCCGGGGATCTTATTGTTCACGACTGATTTAGGACTGCTCTAGGCGATCGCAACTTCAACGATAGTAGGCGATCGCCTTTATTTTTAAACCTAAAAAATCTATTTTCCAGCAACTATTCTATCTCTGTATCGTCTCATACAGTATTCATATTTTTTAAAATGCTTATTTAATAGCCTTCATTGGTAATAGGTTGATTACACTATTACCTATTATTAGCTATTTTGAGAAGTATTTTTTTGATGTTTTACTATTTAATTTGCCAGTATATCGAAAGTAATAGTTTTTACAGAAAATAGAAATATTTGGGAACTTAATACTTCAGCAAAGGTCTAATTAATTAACAACAAAAAAATAATTGTATTGGAGTTAAAAAAATAATGTTTAATTTAAATCGTTTGCAATCTGGAACAGCTGCACTTATGGCTTTAAGCGTCACAGTCGGTACTGTAGCGCCTTTCATTACAGCTTCACCATCATTTGCTCAAACTACTTTTTCTGATGTTTCATCTAACTATTGGGCAGCACAATTTATTCAACAATTATCTCAACGAGGTGTAATTGCCGGATTTCCTGATGGTACTTTCCGCCCTGAAGAAGCGGTGACACGCGCTCAATTTGCCGCTATGGTCAACAAAGCTTTCCAAAAAGCACAGCAACGGCAAGCAATCAATTTTGCTGATGTGCCCAGCAACTATTGGGCATCCAGTGCCATTCAACAAGCCTATACCATTGGTTTCTTATCAGGTTATCCTGGCAATCGTTTTGAGCCTAACCAAGCTATTCCCCGCCAGCAGGTTTTAGTTTCCCTCGCTAACGGTCTAGAATATAGTCCTAGCGGCAATACCGAAAGCACTCTGCAATATTTTAACGATGCTTCTAACATCGCTAGCTATGCCCGTAGCCCGATCGCAGCAGCAACTGAGAAGCAAATTGTGGTGAACTATCCTAATGTGAAGTTCCTGAATCCAACCGCAACCGCTACTCGCGCGCAGGTAGCAGCTTTTATCTACCAAGCATTGGTTAGTTCTAATCAAGCCTCAGCAATTAACTCGCCCTATGTCGTGGCTGTCGGGTCTACTAGCCCAACGCCTGTATCGGTAACAATTCCCCAAGGAACTGCTATCCCTGTGAAGTATGACAAGGCAGAAAAAATTCTGGTTACAAAGGATGAAACAGCGCCCTTGACATTGACAGTATCCCAAAGCGTGGTTACGCAAGAAGGATCTGTAGTGATTCCTGCTGGTAGCCAGGTTATTGGTCAACTCAAACCTGCTACAGGTGGTTCTCAATTCGTTGCCGAGAAACTAGTTTTACCCAGTGGTCAAGAGTATCAGCTTAACGCTAGCTCTGAAGTGATTACCAAAACTGAAACCGTCAACAAGGGTACTAGTACTGGTTCAATTATCAAGAATACTGTATTGGGCGCAGGGGCAGCAGCTGCGGTATCTGCCGTCACAGGCGATCGCGCCATTGCCACAGAAGAAGTCTTGGGTGGCGCTGGTATCGGTGCATTGATTGGTTTGTTCTTCGGCAGAAATAGCGTTGACTTAATCGCCATTGACCCAGATACCGATTTACAAATGACAATCAATCAAAATCTGTTGGTTTCAGTAAGATAGTCATTGGTCATTGGTCATTAGTCATTGGTCATTGGTCATTAGTATTTACAAATGACAAAGGACAAAGGACAAAGGACTAATTTTGAACTTCTGGTAACCAAATAATAAACGTAGTTCCCGGCGCATCGGGTGAAGTTAGCTTAGAGTTGATTGCAGGGCTGAAAACCTCGATTTCGCCCTGCATTTGCTCTATTAATTGTTTTGCGATCGCTATTCCCAAACCTGTGCCGGGAATTTCTGTTTGCGCTTGTACACCTCGATAATGCCGTTCTCCAAGATGCTCTAAATCTTGGGGTGGAATGCCAGGCCCGTTGTCGCTGATCACAATTCCTTGAAAATTAGCCTTTTCTTGCCCCGCCTGAATTAAAATTTTGCCACCAGTGGGAGTGTATTTCAAAGCATTATCGATGATGTTAGTTAATACCTCTCGTAATGCTTTCACGTTGGCACGTACTAAAGGTGAATTCTGTTGAATTTCAGTTATTAGTTTTAGCTTTCGCTCTTGGGCGATCGCTTTGGCTGATATTAATAATGGTTCTAATATATCTGCTAACGAGCAATCAACTGCTTTATCTCCCGTTCCCGGCAATAATAACGGCGGTTTAGCGTCTTTTTGGATAGTTGCTTCTACAAATACTTCTTCAGGAAGATGTAGTGGTGCTAAATCTGCCTCTGTCAAATCAATTACTTGATCAAATTGTTGCAGTAATTCTTGGAGGCGATCGCTTTCCCGCACAATACTAGTTGCCGCATCCCGATTGGTATCTCCTGGTCTGAGTCGTTTCAATAGCAGTTTGCCAAAAGTCCGCAATGCCGTTAATGGATTACGAAACTGATGCAATAGGTTATCCAGCAAATCTCGCTGTTTTTCTTGGAGAATTTGTTG
Source organism: Nostoc sp. UHCC 0251 (assembly GCF_034932245.1). Lineage (NCBI taxonomy): Bacteria > Bacillati > Cyanobacteriota > Cyanophyceae > Nostocales > Nostocaceae > Nostoc > Nostoc sp. UHCC 0251. The sequence goes on along the minus strand of NZ_JAYGHD010000340.1, from coordinate 7,385 downwards.
TTCATGCAACTGCTGCTCAAACCATGCTCGCCGCTGATCTAAAATACAAGCGATCGCTAATGTTTGGGCTATTCGTTGAATCTGACTTTCTTCGTGTTCATTCCATGCCCGGTCTTTTCTACCTGTCACCAATAACCCCATCATCACACCCTCATAAACCAGAGGTAAAACAATTTGGTTCCCACTAAATAGGTATTCCTCTTTTAGATGGGGTTGAGACGCACCTGGTATCTCAGGCTCTTGTGACGAGGTTGGAGATTCTGATCCTGCTGTCAATAACCTTCTTTGTTGATTGGGTAATATAAACACATTTCCAACTTGAAGTTGCTTGTATGCTGTCGCCTCAGCAGTTTCCTCTCCTGGTGGTAATAATGCTGTTTCTGGGTAAATCACTACAGGAATCAGTTTGGCCTCACCTGAAGGAGTCTCTACCAATTCTTGTGTCAGGTACACAATACTTAAAGTTGCTCCTAGCCCTTGGGTTAGAAGTGCTATTTGCTCTCGACACAGAGCAAGAAAATCTGAACTGGCAGACATTAACATTTTTTAGCTTTTGCTCAAGATTACAGATTTTGAGGCATGATTAAGAGAGGCTACTTAGTTTTTACCTCACTCATTTAATAAAGCTTAACTAAAATCTTTTTAGTGATGGTTTGTACCAAGGGATTATATCCTTAGGTGATCTTATTTTCTCTAACTTCAAATATATTAATTTTTTTAGATTAAAACCTTGAAACCTATTGATATTTTGAACTAGAACTTATATAATGGCGACGGATTTTGTAGCTATCACTACAATCTATAGCTTGAAAGAGGAGGACAATAGGTTGGCAAGGAGACGCAAAAGGAAAAGTCGTCGTCGTCAGGAAGGACGGCGTATTTTGGAACATGTGCCTCAATATAGCATCGAAAGTGGTGAAGAAAAACCTGTGACAGCAGCGAGAAGATTCATTCAAGCTGAAGGTATTTTGCCACCTGCATTGCTACTCGTAAAGCGAAACGAACACACCACAGATCGTTATTTCTGGGCAGAAAAGGGACTGTTTGGTGCTCAATACGTAGAAGAAAACCATTTCTTGTTTCCTAGCTTGAGGGTATTAGAACCTTCGCCTGGTCAAGAACCTCTTGCTTTAGCTAGTCGGTGAACCATAAACGGTCATCTTACGCATTGAATGTGGCTCCTGACTATCATTAACGGGCAAAATTGCTAAGTTTATGCAGAATTTAATTTTTTTTTAGTTTGGAGCTGATTTGCTAGTAAGGCTAGCCCAGGTAGTTGGAAAGTTAACTTGTCTCAAACCACGCTATGTTGCATGGATTGATTCTATTTTGACTATGCAGAAGGGAGTAGGTATAGAGCCAAGCGCGTCCAAAAGCGCTAGTGAAGTTGCGCTCTTATGCCGTAAATTGTCAAACCTTGCTCTGTCAACAATTTAAGTTAATGAATTTAAATTTTTCCCCACGATTTTCGTCGTGGGGAAAGCTGACAAAGCAGAAGTCTTGATTTTCTCCTTCCTACTTTCCATTACCTAAAGAGTAGGTCAGTTCAGAAGTCTGCATATCATAGTTAAGAGATGGTCATAAAAACCAACATTTATTCACCAGCTTTGAGCTGTAAAGTTCTCTGTAACTCGCTGATTTCATCTCGGTGGGCAACTACAGTGATCTTACTTGAGGAGGTTTGTTCGCTCTGAGTTGTTTCTACTTTGAGCGACACCTTCTCAAGTCTTCCAGATTTTTTCCAATAAAATAGACCACTCAAAGGCGACAACAGTACCATAGCGAGAATAAAGGTACTCAGGTTAGGAAAAAGCAGGTATACGACTAGTGATAGACAAACAATACCAGTCGCTGCCAGCAGAGTTAAAAATATAGCTAAGAACCAACTGGGGCGAACAAAACCTTCAAAAGTCACTTTGTTCTGTTCTCGGTTTACCTCTGCCACTCGGTAAGAGCGTAAGCGAAAATACTCTTTTAGTTGAGACATTAAAGCAGCTTCGTCTTGCTCAGATACCAGTTGCGCTGTTTCTATGCGGTCTTTAGTCGAGGCACGAATAAAGAAAAACAGCCCAACCGATAACAACAAGGTTAGCAGGAACGTAGATGGCAGAATAGCAGTATCCATAACTAATTGTTACTGTTTGGCTGGAGGAGACTTATTCATTATCAATTATTCGTTACTTTGTCCTCCTGTTAATGTAGTCAAGCCATTGAAAAGCTAAATCCTGCGCTTGAACTTGCCATTCTGGAGAAACTTGGTACATCCGCCTGGGGCGTCCTCGTCCTTCCAGTTTTTTCCAATATCCAGTGATTGCCCTTTGATCTTCCAGAAATTTGATTGCACTATAAAGTACGGTATCCGAAAGCCTATAGGTAGGATATTCAGTTTCTAATTGCTCAATCAACTCGGTTCCGTAGGATTCACCTTGTAATAAAACAGACAGTATGTAACAAACTGCTACTTCCTGACAAAGGTAAGTTGGCGGAGGATTTTCAAAGAATTGATATATATCCTCAAGTTTCATGGTTAGTGAATGGCTAAAAAAATGCCTTAGGGTAGGGTCTACAATCCTTGTAGTCAGTATATAGTGCTACTACTAAGTGAATAGTGTATATAAAGCTACTTAGGCTAGAATTCCAAAGCGTAAACACTAAATGCTCACCCACGCCTTTGAAGTTGTGGGAAGAGTTTGCAAGTTTTAGGAGTACAAAATACTGTACCCCTACTCAAGCTCGATACTGTGTGGTGAGGAGCTAACAGAGAGTGGCAAAGTCACTGTCTTGGTGTTAAGTGATGCCGAGCTAGTTAGAACTGCTTAAGCAATAAAATGCCATCGAAGAAATTTTACAGGTAAAATGCAATTTTGTCTGTAAAACTTAATAAACACTTTGTTTTACAATGATTTTCCCAACGCAGATTCTAAAAGCTTAAGCTAAGGCATATTTCTGGGTTAAAGCTCCTATGTCTGTGGACATATTTAAGCAGTAAGTATTACTGATTTGTCCCATTTGGTAGATGTAATAGTAAATTGATCAAAGAAGACATAGAGACTAGAGCATTGATTCAGTAATCAAAAACGTAACTCCCCCAACCCCCACTCCTCGCTTTGGGAGGCAAAATCTCTTCCCAAAGCGAAAAGGGGCTGGGTGAGAGGTTCTTCCAAGATTACTGATTTGGTGTTCTAGGAGAGCTAGAGACGTGAAGCGTGATCCCTCTCAACAAAGTTCTCCCTGTCCCCATGTTATTTAATCAAGCGCCCAGCACATTAGTGAAATATGTCACAGACTCCCGATGCTCCATCATCTTCCTCAACTCTCCGGGCAATTGCCCAAACTTTTCGCCTTACAGGTTGGATTAGCTTCTGGATTCAGCTAGTACTAGGCGTTGTTTCTAGCATAATTGTGTTGCTGTTCGCCATCTTCAATCAAAGAACTGGCAGTCCTAGTAATAATCCTGGGACTGGCTTTGGCGTATTTTTAGCAATTTGTGGACTGGTTGTTTTGGGCGGGGGCATTTATTTAGCTTACCGTTACACTAGAATTGGCAAGCAATTAGAATCCTCCAATCCCAGCAACCGCCCTCGGAAAAGCGAGACTGTGCAAGTATTACGCTTAGGGCTGTGGGTGAATTTAGGAGGAACGCTGGTAACTCTTTTGGGAGCGCAAGCGATCGTAGGTACACTGGTAGCAAGATCCATATCTCCCCAAGCTATAACTACCCAATTTTTTGACCCTACCCGGATTATTAGCGGTCTAGATATGCTTGTGGTACAGGCAAACACCAACACTGTCTCAGCGCATTTTGCAGGGTTGATTGCATCACTATGGCTACTCAATCGGATTAACCGACCTTAATCTAAGTGCTAATTTTTCAAGAGTCAAAAGAAGTTAATCATATTTTTCCGAAACATTTCTTAGCCCTGGCAGTGATGCTAGGGTAAAATCTTGATTCAGAGATTGATTTTTCTAATAAACTTTTTTTTTCAGTTACAGCAAAGCAAAATTAATATATGCTAAATGCTGATGTGTTAACTGTATTGACAGGAAGATTTTAGGCTAAAAACTGAGAAAAATCTGTGCTGGATATTAAGCAAATACGGGAAAATCCGCAATTAGTTCAAGAACGATTGAATAGTCGTAGTGGTAAATATGACATAGAGCCGATTCTACAATTAGATCGGCAACAACGAGAACTAGAGGGGACGCGCAGTCAACTCCAAGCTCGGAGCAACGAAATCGGTAAAATTGTCGGACAGAAGATTAAATCTGGGATCAATCCTCAAGACCCAGAAATTCAAGCTTTGCGAGATGAAGGTAATTCTGTCAAAGCTACGTTGAGTGAACTGGAACCCCAGGAAAAAAACCTCAAAGCTGAAATTGCCCAACTTGTGTTGGCACTTCCCAACTTACCAAGCGACTCTACACCCCTTGGTAAGAATGAGGAAGATAACGTAGAAGTGCGCCGTTGGGGTGATGAGTATATTCCCCAAAATCCGAATATTCTCCCTCACTGGGAAATTGGCGAAAAGCTAGGTATTCTCAATGTTGAGCGAGCTGTGAAAGTTGCCCAAAGTCGCTTTGTCACATTGATAGGTGCTGGTGCAGCATTAGAAAGGGCATTAATTCAATTTATGCTGACTCTGCATACTCAAGCTGGGTATGTGGAAGTCAGCCCGCCGCTGTTAGTGAATACCGAGTCTTTGACGGCGACCGGTCAGTTACCCAAGTTTGCTGATGAAAGCTTTAAATGCGCTGATGACGACTTGTGGCTGATTCCGACGGCGGAAGTTCCAGTTACAAATCTTTATCGGGGTGAAATTCTCACTGCTGAAAACTTACCTATCTACCACTGTGCTTTTACTCCCTGTTTTCGCCGGGAAGCTGGTAGCTATGGGCGCGATATGCGGGGATTAATTCGCCTCCATCAGTTCAACAAGGTGGAAATGGTGAAATTTGTCGAACCCAGTACATCTTTTGATGAACTGGAGAAATTGGTAGGGAATGCAGAAGCAATTTTACAGGCGTTGAAGTTGCCTTATCGAGTAGTAAATTTAAGTACTGGAGATTTAGGATTTGCCTCTACCAAAACTTATGATTTAGAGGTTTGGTTGCCTTCTTCTGGCAAATACCGCGAAATTTCTAGCTGTTCCAATACTATAGATTTCCAGGCACGACGGGCTGATATTCGCTTCAAAGAGGCGGGCAAGAAAGGCACTCAGTTCGTACATACCCTCAATGGTTCGGGTTTGGCTGTGGGACGAACGATGGCAGCAATTTTGGAGAATTATCAACAACCTGATGGGACAGTGAGGATACCAGAAGCGCTGCAACCTTACTTGGGGCGTGAAGTATTGTAATTAGTCATTAGTCATTAGTCATTTGTCATTTGTCTTTTACCAATGCCCCATGCCCAATGCCCAATGCCCCATGCCCAATGCCCAATGCCCAATGCCCAATGCCCAATTAGAATGAAGATAACTATAGCTTAATATTTTCACTAATTTGCTCTATGTCAGTTTTAGCAGCGATCGCAGTTTTGGCTGTATTAATCTTGGTACACGAGTTGGGACATTTTGTTGCAGCACGTTCTCAAGGCATTCTCGTTAACCGCTTTTCTTTGGGTTTTGGCCCAGTTCTTCTTAAGTATCAAGGAAAGCAAACCGAATATGCTGTCCGCGCCTTTCCCTTGGGCGGCTTTGTGGGCTTTCCCGATGATGACCCCGATAGCGATGTTCCACCCAATGACCCAAATCTGCTGCGTAACCGTCCAGTTTTAGACAGGGCGATCGTTATCAGTGCCGGAGTGATCGCAAATTTAATATTTGCTTATTTGGTGTTGGCTCTGCAATTGGGTATTGTCGGCATTCCCAAGGAATTAAACTATCAAGCTGGTGTCGCCGTCCAGCCTGTTAATCAGGAATCTGTTGCCTATCAAGCAGGAATTCGGGAAGGAGATATTATTCTGGCTGTTAACGGTCAAGAACTCCCGGCTTCTGATAAATCAACTCCTTTGCTGACAAAAGAAATTCAAACTCATCCTAATCAGCAAATTGAACTGAAAATTCAACGTCAAGACCAACAACAAACCCTGAAATTAACACCAAAACTCGGAGCCGATGGCAAAGGTGTAGTTGGTGTAGCACTTAGTCCAAATGCTACAGCAGTTTATCGCCGTCCTAATAGTCCTTTTGAAATTTTTGGTCTTGCTGCTACTAGATTTCAACAATTATTTGTTGGTACACTCAGCGGTTTTGGCCAGTTGATTACTAACTTTCAACAAACTGCTGGACAAGTCTCTGGACCAGTTAATATTGTCAAAATTGGTGCAAAATTAGCTGATGACAATAGCGTAAATCTGTTGTCTTTTGCGGCAATTATCAGCATTAACTTGGCTATTATCAACATTTTGCCTTTGCCAGCTTTGGATGGCGGACAACTTGCTTTTCTGCTGATAGAAGGCTTGCGTGGTAAGCCTATACCGTCCCGTATTCAAGAAGGCGTAATGCAAACCGGTTTGGTGTTACTCTTAGGGTTAGGAATTTTTCTGATAGTTAAAGAAACTACTCAGTTAACTAGCCAATTGGAATGGGTACAAAAATTGTTTCAATGAAAATAGGGAGTGGGGAATAGAGAGTGGGGAGTAGGGAAAAGAAATTTTTACCTTTAAAACAACGGGCGAGAGAAATTTTAGCTCGTCTGAAGCGTCTTTATCCAGATGCTACTTGCTCTTTGAACTACTCAACGCCAGTACAATTGTTGGTGGCAACTATTCTCTCTGCTCAGTGTACTGATGAGCGAGTGAATAAGGTGACACCAGCTTTATTTGATCGGTTTCCTGATGCTGCTAGTTTAGCGATCGCTGACTTGGTAGAATTAGAAAGCTTGGTACGTTCAACAGGGTTTTATCGCAATAAAGCCAAAAACATTCAAGCCGCCTGTCGGATGATTGTCACTGAGTTTAACTCTGTTGTGCCTAACCAAATGGAACAGTTGTTAAAGCTTCCAGGTGTGGCACGGAAGACAGCAAATGTAGTCTTGGCTCATGCTTATGGCATTAATGCTGGGGTGACTGTAGATACTCACGTCAAGCGCCTGTGCGAGCGTTTGGGTTTAACTGTGCATACAGACCCCGTTCGGATTGAGCAAGATTTAATGGGTTTATTGCCGCAGCCTGAGTGGGAAAATTGGTCAATCAGCCTGATTTATCACGGTCGTGCGATTTGTAAAGCCCGCTCTCCCGCTTGTATTGCTTGTGAGCTTGCCGATTTATGCCCTGCTGCGAATAAGCCAGTGGTTGTAGGGTAGTTTATAGCGCTAATTGTTACAAACATTGAAGAAGAATTCAGCTATTCTGAATGGGCTAAACCTTAGCTATCCGCTAACAG
>NZ_JAYGHD010000339.1:0-23326 GCF_034932245.1 Nostoc sp. UHCC 0251 | reverse complement strand
ATGCCCAATGCCCAATGCCCAATGCCCAATGCCCAATGCCCAATGCCCCATGCCCCATGCCCTCACTCCTCTATTGTGTCTTTCATCTCAATAGTCAAATTAGGGAGTCCCTCTAGTTTTTCGGTAGGCTCAACTTCTTCTACTAATGGCACAAAAATGTTCAAACCTGCTGGTACACACTTAATTTCTACCGGTGTTGTGCCCACTATTTCACCATCTAGAACAACCTTTTGCGGTGGCTCAGTTGTAATTTTAAATTGTTTGGCTCGCAGGAAGCCAATATCATTCCGATCTACGGCATTACCTGTAGAAGCCGTTTGAAATAGATGAAATGTAGCTGCGATCGCTCCTGCTTTGTTAACTGGAGCTACAATCGTTAAATCTAGTAACCCATCATCATAAATCAGACCTGCTGGACCTTGAGCTAAGACTGAAGTGGGAGGCGCGGCATTTGCTACTGTAACTGCACAGGCACTAGTTTTAATTATTCTGTCTTCTGTTTCAATTTCAACATCAAAGTTTTTTAAATTTCTCAGTTGCTGAATTCCTGCTAAAACGTAGGCCATCATCCCAAAGCGATTCTTGGCGTCTCGGTCTGCCAATTCTACAGTTTCAGCTTCAAAGCCAATACCTGCCAAGAGTACCATCGGGCGATCATTGCAATAGGCTACGTCCACATAGCGGGTTCCTCCCTGTAAAATGGTCTGACAGGCATCTGCGATCGTGTCAGGAATTCCTAAAGCTGTGGCAAAAGCGTTTGCTGTACCTCTGGAAATGATACCAAATGGAATATCAGTACCCACTAAAGCCGTTGCTGCCGCGGAGAGAGTGCCATCTCCCCCCGAAGCAATGATTGCATCTACACCTCGCTCTACAGCTGCTAAAGCCAGTTCATCAGCGTCAATTTCTTCAGTTGTGAGATAAATATCTAGGTCAATTTCTGGCTCTAACATTGCCCGAATTTCTGCCAGTTCTAGATCAGAGTCACCCTGACCCGCAACTGGATTGAAAATGAGACAGGCGGAACGATTCATAAAATATAAAAGCTAAACTTAGATTACTAAAATACCAAATTCTTTCTAGCATTCTTGCGAAATTTCGGCTTCCTTCTCGCGGCTGCTTTAACTTTTGTAAGAAGTTTAAAAGTCTTCTGCATCGGAACATACCAGTGCTGACACCTATTTTGGTATCTTTTATCTATACTTAACCAATAAAAATTTTCCCATGCGTCAATTATTACTAGTTTTAGCAAGTATGTTAACTCTCAGCAGTTTAGTTACTTCCTCCATAACAACAGCCGGGACAACGCCTGATTTACAAGAGATGCGCTTAGTTCAAAAGGTCAACTGTAATAATCCTCAAACTCAAACAGCAATTAATGAATGCGCGAAGTTGTCTTATCAAAGGGCAGATAAAAAACTGAATCAAGTTTATCAACAATTGCTACCTACCTTAGAAAGGTCTAGGAAACAGAAATTGATTGCTGCACAGCTAGCATGGATCAAGTTTCGAGATACCAATTGTGAGTTTGAGAGAAGTAGATATGAAGGAGGAAGTATTGCCCCTACCATTTATTTTGGTTGTCTAGAAAATACTACGAAACTTCGTACCCAACAATTACAGGAATATCTCAAATCCGATCCTTAAGTAATTGAATAATAAGGTAATTTAAACCGTTCGGCTGAGTGTAACTAGACTGAGCGATCGCCGAAGCTCTGATGGCGAAGTCTCGACTGAAACTTAAGTTTCTCACTCTGCTTTCATCTTTAACCAGCCAAATACTTGTTCTACTGTTAATTTTAAATCAACACCATCTAGAACAGGCAAGCTATCTCCTTTATGACAAAATTCTGGTTGTTGATGTGGTTGAAAAACGAGAACTGAACGGTCATCGGGATCAATCAACCATCCCAACTGACAACCATATTTTAAGCAGTGCAAGATATTGCTTGTAACTCGATTGGAACTTTGATCTGGAGAAAGAATTTCAATTGTCCAGTTCGGAGCAATTAGCACATCATCCACAGGTTCTCCGTTGTCGTCAAACTCAATTTGTTGCCAACGGATAACCGCCACATCTGGAACAATTGACCGACCACCAAAAGTACAACGCAACTCTGCAAAAGCATAAGCGATTTGCCTCTTTTCTGTGACTGCACTTATTCCATCAATCAACTTAGCCTGAAGTCGGGAGTGGCGAGTTTTCGGCATTGGTTTTAGGATAATTTCACCATCAATATAAAGGCTTGCAGGCTTTGTTTCTGGTAACTTCAAAAACTCCTCTAGGGTTAGAGATGCAGATTTTGCAACACTCATGATTTCTGCTACTCCGAAAGTCCTACACCCAGTTTATAGCAGTTTTCAATCCATGCACCGTGTATTTTTATTGTCTACAAGTCATAAATATAGGGGCTTGTACCGTAATAACGCTGAACTAAATAGTATTGTCTGAGATCCCTGAAACAAACTTTAGGTAAAGAATTGTAATTCAAAATCCCAAATCTAAACCCCAAAATTGGTATGAGTCCCTGACTACGGTAGTCTAGATGAGAGTGAATTTATCGCCTAGTTTGATATATTGTTTTATGACTTCAGTTGTTTCTAGTCCCCCACGCACTATTCGGATTGGTTCACGCAAAAGCCAACTTGCTCTGGTTCAAACCTACTGGGTACAAGAGCAACTCCAGAAAAGCTTTCCTGATATCACTTTTGAAGTCCACACCATGTCTACCCAAGGCGATAAAATCTTGGATGTAGCATTAGCTAAGATTGGCGATAAAGGACTTTTTACTAAAGAACTTGAAGTCGGAATGCTCAATCAGGAGATTGACTTTGCGGTTCATTCTCTCAAGGATTTGCCCACTCACTTACCAGAAGGCTTAACACTAGCAGCAATTACTGAACGGGAAAACCCAGCAGATGCATTAGTGGTGCATGAAAAGCACAAAGATAAACAAATTGATACATTGCCAGAAGGCGCGGTAATTGGTACATCTTCGCTGCGGCGGTTAGCACAGTTACGCCATCACTTCCCCCACTTTACCTTTAAAGATGTGCGGGGAAACTTGATTACACGGTTGGCAAAACTAGATGCAGGCGAATACGATGCCCTAATTTTGGCAGCAGCAGGGTTGGAAAGATTAGGAATGGGCGATCGCGTTCATCAAGTTCTTCCCAAAGAAATCTCCCTTCACGCCGTTGGACAAGGAGCTTTAGGTATAGAGTGCCGTGCTGATGATAGTGAAGTACTATCTCTACTCAAAGCGATCGAACATCCCGAAACACGCGATCGCTGTCTCGCCGAACGCTCTTTTTTACGCTCTTTAGAAGGCGGCTGTCAAGTACCTATTGGTGTAAATACAGAAATATCTGGTGAGAATTTGACCTTAACAGGGATAGTCGCCAGTGTAGATGGTAAAAAGTTCGTAAAAGATACTGTCACTGGGATTGCCAACAATGCCGAAGCGCTAGGTACAGAACTAGCCCAACTGTTGCGGCAACAGGGAGCGCAAGAAATTTTGTCAGAAATTTTTGCGGTGATTCAGCGCGGTTCTTAAGCAATTGGGCAAGCCGATGTGATTAGATAAGAATTGATCGCCGTTGCACTAAAAACGTGCCAGACGCGATAATTCGCGTTGGTCGGGATCATTTGAGTTAATTTGACAAATATAGACAGAATCGGGGAAGCAAAAATTACCATGCGGATTCTATTTGTTGCAGCAGAGGCAGCACCCATTGCCAAAGTAGGCGGAATGGGTGATGTTGTTGGGGCGTTGCCCAAAGTCCTGAGAGAAATGGGGCATGATGTGCGGATATTCTTGCCTTACTATGGCTTCCTGCCAGACAAAATGGAAACTCCTAAAGAACCCATCTGGCGGGGATATGCGATGTTCCAGGAATTTGCTGTCTATGAAAGCGTTCTGCCTGGTACTGATGTTCCCTTGTACTTATTTGGACATCCCGCCTTTCTACCCCGTCGCATTTATTCAGGAGATGATGAAGACTGGCGGTTCACCTTGTTTGCCAATGGTGCAGCGGAGTTTGCCTGGAATTACTGGAAGCCAGAAATCATCCACTGTCACGATTGGCACACTGGGATGATTCCCGTGTGGATGCATCAAGATCCTGATATCACCACAGTGTTTACCATTCATAACCTGGCTTATCAAGGACCATGGCGTTGGTATTTAGAAAAAATTACTTGGTGTCCTTGGTATATGCAAGGACACAACACAATGGCGGCGGCGGTGCAATTTGCTAATAAGGTAAATACAGTTTCGCCTACCTATGCCGAGCAAATTAAGACACCTGCTTACGGTGAAACATTAGAAGGTTTGCTGTCCTTTATTAGCGGGAAATTATCTGGGATTATCAACGGTATTGATACTGAGGTTTATAATCCAGAGAATGACAAATACATTGCCCAAACCTTCACTGCTGATACTTTAGATAAACGCAAAGCCAACAAAATTGCTTTGCAAGAAGAGGTAGGATTAGAAGTCAACTCTAAAGCCTTTTTAATTGGGATTGTGACTCGATTAGTGGAACAAAAAGGCATTGACTTAATATTGCAAATCCTCGATCGCTTCCTTTCCTATACAGATGCACAGTTTGTGCTGTTAGGGACAGGCGATCGCTACTATGAAACTCAGATGTGGCAATTAGCATCCCGCTTTCCCGGACGCATGGCAACTTACTTGCTGTATAACGATGCCCTGTCTCGCCGGATTTACGCTGGTACTGATGCTTTCTTAATGCCTAGTCGTTTTGAACCTTGCGGTATTAGCCAAATGATGTCTTTGCGTTACGGTTCTGTACCTATTGTCCGCCGCACAGGTGGATTAGTTGACACTGTAACCCATCATGACCCCGAAAATGCAGCAGGCACCGGTTATTGCTTTGATCGCTATGAACCGCTAGACCTTTTCACCTCTATGATCCGAGCTTGGGAAGGCTTCCGTTTCAAGCCGCAATGGGAAGAACTGCAAAAACGGGGCATGAGTCAAAACTTTAGTTGGCATCAATCTGCCAAAGAGTACGTGAAGTTGTACAGGTCAATTTACGGCTTGCCAGAAGAAGAGGAGACACCACAACCAGAGTTAGTATTAAACGAGGCGATCGCTAATAGCAAGTCATAAACTCTGTAGAAGGTGTACAAATGTATGCACCTAATTTTTGAGACTCATGGTAGCATTGTTCAGATTAGCCTGATATCTGAAGATGCTAATCATGAGTTTTTTATTTCAACAACAATTTTTTCTTTGTAAATATCTAACGCTCGTTTATTACTGTTACCTGAAAAAAATCAGCAACCTTTTAGGATAGGGATAGCTTAAATCAAACGAAGTTCAACCCAAGCTACAAATATTTTATTTTTTTAGATTAATAAAAGAACACTAATTACATTAGCTATGAGATTCCTGAGCTTTGCCTAAAGCATCTCATCTTTCTTATTGGAGTTTGATAAACTTGGTATAAACTTTAAAAAAACTTTTTGTAAACTTATAAGTATTCATACATAGATAATTGTATATTATCTGTTGTATTGAACTACAAATTATCCTCTTTATACAGCAGATTGCACTCTAATCGAATACACGTAGAGACGTAGCACTGCTACGTCTCTACAAGGTTTTGGGTTTTATAATATATGTACTTCATTTACCTGCAATCTGCTGTATTCTCCCTTGTTTTAAAGGTTTAACTAGGGAAGTATTTTTGTACATAGCGCGGTTAATAACTCCAGAAAACGAATTAACCTTTGCTTTTTCTGAGTATTGGCGCATCTTGGTGTGCAGCTTTTAAGTGGCACAGTTCACTGTTGGAAGCGAGACATAAGACGTTGCCGGATTTTGATTAATGCTCCTCTAATATGACAATTCCCTCTTTGTTTTATAACTAAAATGGTAGTAGGAAAAGCTCAGACACAGCCTATTTATAATATTCCTGCAATCAGGAATTATCGATGGTCAACTCATCTTGATTTATTAAGAGGTTTAGCTTCTTTACTAGTTTTTATAGGTCATGCAAGACTTTTATTATTTCTAGAATATTCAGAAATTAGTAATCCTAGTTTTTTGATAAAAAGGTTAAATTCATTAACAGTATTGGGACATCAGTCTGTAATGATTTTTTTTGTGCTAAGTGGATTTTTTATTTCAGCTAGTGTAATCAGGAGAATTCAGCAAAAACAATGGTCTTGGGTTAATTATTTAGTAGACCGTTTAACACGCTTATATGTAGTATTAATTCCTGCTTTATTACTGTCTTATTTTTGGGATTCTTTGGGTATAAAGATATTTGGTACTGGACAAGATAGCTTTTATGGAGAAAAGTTCCACAACGGTCATTTAGCAACTTATAAAATTTTGGAAAATCTTACATTTCAAAATGCTTTGGGAACTATAGCATTTTTGCAAACAATTTTTGTAGATTTATTTGGTTCAAATAAGGCTGTTTGGACTTTAGCCTATGAATTTTGGTACTATATACTTTTTCCTGCAATTATCCTATTCTTTTGTGTTAAATCATTAAAAGCGCGTGTTTTCTATGCTTTTTTGGCTTCAGGTATATTATTAATGGTTGGTTCGGAAATTAGAATGTATTTCCTGGTTTGGCTGATGGGAGCGTTAGTTAGTATATGTCGTCCTTCTAAATATCTTAAGAGCAAGAATATCCTAAATTTACTTATTATTTTGTCTGTACTAATCTTGGGCATTGCCTTAATAAGTGAGCGTTTTATATCTAACCGAGAGATAGGAGATTTTCTAATAGGAATTATTACTGCTGTTATAATATACCTTCTAGTTAATAGTCGTAGTCAGATAAAACAAGAAGGAGCATACGAAAAATTTTCTAAATCTTTAGCAGGATGTTCCTATACTCTTTATCTTGTCCACATGCCGATACTGTGCTTTATCAGAGCATGTGTAATTGACGATCGCCCTTGGGAGCCAGATAGTTTTCACTTATTTTTGGGACTTATTATAGTTGTATTTGTATTTTTATATGCGGTTGTCATTGCACATTTTACTGAGGCAAAAACAGACAATTTTAAAAATATAATCATGTCTTGGATAAAAAATAGACGTTTAAATCAGGCTTAACAGCGAAGCCATGCCGCAGGCTTATCCGCCAGTCGTACAGAATTCATGCTGAATTCTGACGACTGACGCCTCTATTCTGTTCGATAAACTTGGGATGCGCGTACAGTACTTGCTCTAGGTAAGGTTGCATTTCTGTGACACTCTCCCGTTAACCGCATCTACAAGCATCTGTAATCCACGCAACCGAAACCCAGGAATACAGGACAACAGGCAATTTCTGCGATTGCTTTGTAGTAGCGTCAATCAATCAGGTCTTGAAGCTGACCACTAATCGCTGTAATGTTTAGAATGTTTGTATACCAAAAACTTAAAACAAAAACTCGTAAAACATCATCCGCAGGGGTAATAAGTAGGAGTCAGAAGATTGATAGACGCAATGGACTTTTTTCAGCTAAGTGCTGGTAAGTGGCGATCGCAACGGGCAACTCATCACCTGCCCTTTAAGCGCTCAGAAACAGGAGAATCGGATATACAGGTAGAAACTCTGGATGCCAATCATCCAGAAATCATTGAACTGTGCCAGTATCATCAGATTGACCCCAGCCTGTCAGTAGGTGGCTCACGGGTGCGTTGGCTAGGCACAATGGCTTGGGATAGAGAAAATGATGAGAACCATGAAGGGAAAACCATATTTGCGATCGTGCCTGATAGTGATAATCCCAGAGCTGGTAAATTACTCCGGGAAAGAGGCTACGCCGAAATTGTGCCTGTAGTCGGTCTTTTTCACATGGATGATGAAGATGGGCTAGTGTTGACAACCGAATACGAAACAATGAGTTCCATTGAGAGATTCTGGTTCGCCAGCCCAAATATGCGACTGCGAACCAGTACAGTGAAACGCTTTGGCGGCTTCAGCACTGCATCATTTTGTACCGAAACCCGCATTGAAACTCCTGTTGAGGTTTCCAGTACAGAAGAAGTAACACAAGGACAAAAACCGAATGTTCTGGAAAAAGCACAGTTTTATTCAGTTTTGGGCTGGTGAATGATTCTTAAGCAGACCGATGCTTTTACTCGTGGCCAAGATTATCTGCATCGGGTACAGGAACTTGCTCTAGAACCGGGTATGGTAGATGTGTTCGATAACCTGCGCGATCGCATTCCTATTTGTACCTGGATCGGCGATAATGTTAACACCGTTAACGCTCAAATCAACGCCTATCTAGAGCTTTGTCATGAGTGCTTTCATCCTCAAGAGCGTCGCCATATCCAAATTTTTGCAGTACCCATAGCTCAATCTTTCGGCATCGATGGTCTATGCAACATTCTCATAAACCCAATCACCATTTTGGTAGATGTCGGTAGAGTTGCACCTAGAGACTGGTTTGGCGTAGTCATCCATGAATACGCCCATGCCCATCTAGGAGACTTTGGTCACAATCAGCAGTTTGCTAGTATCCTATCTCATCTATGTTTAGGGCTAGGACTGGAACCACCCCATTGGAAGCCAGGGATGGAAGCAACTTTGCGTAGCTGGCCTCACTGCAAGTCAACCATAGATCCCCTGCAATTTTGGATAGGTCAAGGGAGTAGGGAGTAGGGAGTAGGGAGTAGGGAGACAAGGGGACAAAAGGTGAGAACTTGCAACAAGTCTTTCCCCTTGTCCTTAATTCTTCATTCCCCATTCCCCATTCCCCATTAATTTATTTTGCTATATGTTAAAAATTATTGCTTAATTTCAATAAGGTGAAACTGAATCTCCTAATCTAAGATATGTGAATTAAAGTTTTTTAGATAGTCATTAGGCTGGAAGCCCTACTGCCTTTATTAATTAGCTATGGGTTAAAACCAACAGGCTAATCGTTGTTTTTTAGAATAGTTAAATTCCCCTTAGTTAAGTTTCGTGAAATTTTATCAGAATCTGAAGTTCTGATACAACTACTCCCTTAATATATGATTTAAAGTTGTTAACTTTAATTAAGAAACATGGAGGCTTTAGAGTGGCAATTCCTCTGTTAACATACGACCCTTCAAGTCAGAATCAGCGTGTAGCTGCATATGAAGTACCGGGTGATGAACAGCCCAGGATTTTTAGTACCGATAATCTGCTTTCTCCGTCAGATTTAGATGTTCTGATCGAAGCAGCATATCGTCAAATTTTCTTTCATGCCTTTGCTGCCGATCGCGAAACATTCCTAGAGTCTCAACTCCGTAATGGACAGATTACAGTGCGGGACTTTATTCGTGGGTTGCTGCTTTCCAATACCTTTAGGAAAAGCTTCTATGATCTCAACAGTAATTATCGCTTTGTTGAGCAAGTAATCCAGCGTGTTCTAGGACGCGACCCATACAATGAGCGGGAAAAAATTGCCTGGTCAATTGTAGTCGCTACCAAGGGTATTGGAGGCTTTATTGATCAAGTTCTCAACACTGAAGAGTACCTGAGCAATTTTGGAGACTCCACAGTGCCTTATCAGCGCCGTCGCATCCTGCCATCCCGCGCTGAGGGTGAGTTGCCATTCAACATCAAATCTCCGCGATACGAAGCTTACCACCGTACCAAACTGGGTTTCCCCCAAATCATTTGGCAGGTCGAAGTACGCAGATTCCTTCCACAAGAGCGAAAGCCCAAGGCAGGCGATCCAGCTCTATTCTTGTCAATGGCACAAAGTGTCAATGCAACTGGCAATCCCCCACAAAGGATCTCGTCATTCAATATCGATATTGAAAAGTCTGTACCTTATCGACAACTGGCTGGAATTAAGTAACGATTTTTGATCGTTAATCATTTTATAGCGTGCATAAGTCTTGGGTTATGTAGGAGTTTCATTTAGGTATAACTAGTGGAACAGACTCTATCCCATGTCTGATGCACGCTAGTTTTTAACGGGTATTGGGCATTGGGCACTTGTACTGAGCGAAGTCGAAGTATTGGGCATGGGACATGGGGCATGGGGAGGCTTAAAGTGTAGTTCGTCTTCTTAACATCTCCAAAAGTTTTGTAAAGTGGCTGGGAGGGTTTGCTGTCATTTCAATCAACTCTCCAGATACGGGATGCTGCAATTTTAATCGCCAAGCGTGCAGTGCTTGACCAGGCAAATTTACCCCGACTGAATGACCAGAACTATAAACTGGGTCGCCAACAATAGGATGACCCATTTTGGCGCTGTGAACGCGAATTTGATGGGTGCGTCCAGTTTCTAGTTGAAAGTGAATTAAGGTAAAGTTACCGAGGCGTTCTAGTACTTGCCAATGAGTTACGGCGGCTCGTCCCCCTTGTTCAACAGGCAGAATAGCCATTTTCTTGCGGTCTTGTGGATGGCGACCAATGGGTAAGTCAATTCTGCCGCTTTCAACTTTTGGCGCACCGTAAACGACGCCCAAGTACTCTCTCCGTGCGGTTTTAGCTTTGAGTTGTGCTTGTAGGTGATGATGGGCGACTTCTGTTTTAGCGATCGCGATCGCACCCGTTGTATCCTTATCCAATCGATGGACGATTCCCGGACGTTGGACTCCACCAATTCCTGGTAAATTGGGGCAATGTGCCAATAGAGCATTTACCAAAGTGCCATCTGGATGACCGGGTGCAGGATGGACAACTAAACCTGCGGGTTTGTTAAGAATGAGTAACTGATCGTCTTCGTAGAGGATATCTAAGGGTATATCCTCTGCTAGCAGTTCTAAAGGTTGCGCTTCTGGTATTTTGAGAGTGATGCGATCGCCTAACTTGACATTGATCTTTTTAGATGTGCAAACTTTATCATTAAGTTGGACGTTACTCTGTTCGATTAACTGTTGAATGCGGGAACGGGATAAGTTTGGTAATTCTTGGGAAAGGTAACGGTCAAGGCGATCATTGCCTTTAGTGTTGACACAGTGTATCGTATCCCGAAAGGGAAGTAAGCTAGACGCTGCATCCTCTACTGAAGTTGACAAGCGGTCGCTATTTTCTTGGATTTGTAAATTAAATTCGGTCACAATTGCTCTGGATTATTAATTCCCCGTTCTTTAAGTAAAGCGCGAAATGCTTGAAAAGGGGGGTTATAAATCGTGTCTACTCAGGTGAAACCTTGATTTGACCTTAGTCTAGAGAGGCGGACGAGAATTTATATATCCGCAAATTCTGTTGGTTTAGCTATCTTGTATTTGTTTTCTTACCGATTGTCGAAACGCTCTAAGTGTTGAACTCATTCCTATGGTTCGCGCCATTTCCACAAATCGGGGAATAAGTTCTGTGATAGAAAAAGTGGGAAATGTGGGGCTAATGAGAGACTTCACATATTGCTCACCTTGTAGCAAGCTAATTTCTAGGTTTTTGCTTTCATATCGCCAAATCTCAGGTACTTTCAACGCCTGATATGCACTAATTTGGGTTTTAGAGGTGACATCAATTTCAATTGCCAAATCAGGAGGAGGGTCAACAGTTAGGTCGATCCTATCTTTCCCAATCATTAGCTTATAGTTTTGAATATAAAAACAATCATCGGGTTCAATACCTGCACTTATATCTTTTCGCTTAAAGGTAGTTGAACCTAAAGACTCCCAATTAAGATCGAGTTCATCTATCAAGGCTTTAACTAAATCTCCAATGATTACCTTAGATCGCTCATGTTCTGGTAATGGAGCCATAATTTCTAACGTTCCTTGGCTGTATGCTACTCGACTCCTGCGATGTTCTCCTAACTCGTTGATAATTGCTTCAAATACTTGCCAACTCACATCTTCCAGGATTATTCTCTGTCCTGGTGGAACTCGAATTTGTTTGAGTTGAAGAGTAACCATAGGATGTTAGTTGTTAAATAATTTCATTTTTACTCAAATTTGACATCCGCGAAAGTTCCTATTGTTGGCGTTGGGTGATGTGGAAGATAGTGTTCATGTTGCTTCTGCTTGTATCATTTTACGAATATCATCTAAAGGCGATTCAGGTTCATTCGGATTATCAGGATAAAATTCTAACACTACAGTAATGTTCAGTTTCCCAGCTTCCTTCTGCATGAGTGGAGAAATGATTTCTGTAGATGCTTTTATTCTAAGTTTTCCTGATTGCCAGCCTGTAGAGCCAACTCTGAAAACTTGACAGTTTATGCCTTCAGTAGAAGATTGCCATGTGATATCTTCAACTTGAAAATTGACTTCGTTTATGCAGAGTCTTTTAAAAAGTCCTGAAACGGAAAAATCACCATGATGTTCTCTTAATGGTGTACGAAATTTCTGGCTAAAATTTTCAGATATCAATTCTTTGAATCTGCTAACGATATATGTATCTTTATTAAATAACAAAACATCAGCATCAAAGTCTAATACTTGGCATATCTTATTCATATTAATCCTAATAGTAGGGAATCTCAATTAGTAATGTGTCTGCATTATAATTTAAAATAATCAACTATTCTAATCTGCAATTATCAACATAAATTCAGTAAAAATACTGCTATTCAATCATCTAAAGATAATCACTCCAAAAAATTATTCTTTAAAATATCACACCCAGATGCCCAGACACAGAGTTTTTCTTTGTGCCTTTGCGTGAGATAATCTTTTTAGAAATTCGGCGGAATACAAACATCTAGCGCACATAAACCAGGAAACTCCAGCGTTGTCACCTCAAAGCTATCCAAATCTACGCGGCGGATAGAGTGGTTATTGGTATCAGCAATATATAAAAAAGAAGCGATCGCACTCAATCCCGAAGGTTCAAAAAATCGAGTATTCTTACCTTGGCCATCTTGTAACCCAGCAGTACCATCACCTAAAACTGTTTGACAATTCCCACTGGAACTCACTAATTTAATTTTGTGATTATAAGTATCTGCTACCCACAGAAAATTTTGAGCATATTCCACTCCTAAACAGTGCTGCAACCTGACATCTTCACCTTGTCCATCTACATCGCCAAAACCAAATAAACCCCCATTACCGCAAACGGTTCGCACTTGGTACGGTTCTACAATTCCAACACCACGAATTGAGCTAACTTCACTGTCAGCGATATATAATTCATTCCCATCTGTGCTAATACCACTAGGTTGAGCAAAGGCAGATTCAGCAAGTGAACCATCAATGCAAGCTTCTGCACCAGTACCAGCATAAGTTTTGATAATGCCAGTTTCTAAATCCATTTGCCAAATTTGATGTGGCCCAGCCATTGCTATAAACAAAATATTTCCCACTTTCACCAAATCCCAAGGAGAATTTAGCGCAGTATCTAAACCAGCACCACCATGAGGACGGATATTGCGGCTTTGTTCACCAGTTCCTGCGATCGCTTCGACTACTTGACGCTTTAAGTCAACTCGCCGCAGAGTATGATTTTCTGTATCAGCAACATAAAGAATCTGATTTTCGGCATCAAATGTCATTCCTTGTGGTGCAAAAAATTGCGCTTCGCTAAAAGCACCATCGGTTAAGCCAGATTTTCCATTACCAATCACGTGCAGAATTTCGCCGTCGAAGTTACTCATTACTAGGCGATGATGTCCAGAGTCAGCAATGAATAAACCCGTTGGAGTAGCTAGAACTTTACCAGGAAAAGCTAGGGGTGTGATTAATGGTTGGCGCTGTTTTTCTAAAGTTAAGCTGATTTCTTGGAAATTAATTGTTCCTTTTTCTTGATGTTGCTGAATTACCTTTTGAATCAACTCGTCCAAAGTCTCAAGATTTCCTTCACCAGAAATTTGGCCAATCACGTAACCTTCTGGATCAATAATTATTAACGTAGGCCAAGCACGCACAGCATACTCTTCCCAAATCCGAAAATCTCTGTCAACTACAACTGGATGTTCGATGTCGTAGCGCAGGATAGCTTGACGAATATTTTCTATTTCTTTTTCGTTGTCAAATTTGGCAGAGTGAACGCCGATAACAGTAAGGCTATCTTTATATTTTTGTTCTAAATATTTCAGGTTTGGCAGAATATGCAGACAATTGATGCAACAGTATGTCCAAAAATCTAAAATTACAACTCTACCCCTGGCTTGTTTTAGAGACAAGGGTTTTTCGGTGTTTAGCCAAGAGTAATTTTGTGGTAATTCTGGCGCTCTAACACGGGGAATCATAAAGTATCCTTTACTAAAGTTAGCTTATCACTTTCAATTAAGAGCAGTCTTTATGCATATTTTGCTGATCTTTTACACAGTTTATACACAATAATTAAATATAAAAGAGAGACGACGGCTTAGATCGATTTATCATAATTTAAAGTATAATTTTCCTTTCAACCAGTGTCAGATCAAGTTTATGAACACTGTTTATGTTTCAGATTTAGACGGTACATTGCTTGGAGATAATGCAATTCTTTCTGCTTTCAGCAAAAAAATTATTTGTGAACTCTTGCATCAAGGACTACAGTTTACTGTAGCTAGTGCGCGTAGCGTTGTTTCTATGCAAGTCATGCTGAAAGGTTTAAATCTTCGTCTACCAGTTATCGAATTTAATGGTGCTTTTATTTCTGATTTGGATTCTGGTAGACATGAAATCATTAACTCTATTTGTCCTTTTGTAGTTGAAAGTATCTACAAAATTATCCTGGAGTTTGGCTGTGTTCCATTTGTATCTAGTTTTAATGGCACGGAAGATTGTGCTTACTATAAAGATGTAATCAACGATGGTATGCGTTGGTATCTTAGCGATCGCCTAACAAGCAAAGACCGAAGATGGCGAACAATTGCAGATTTGACGCATTCTTTTGGCGATCAAGTCGTTTGTCTAACAGTGATTGGTCACGCACGCCAACTGCTTGAACTTCAAAGCGCGATTATTGAAAGACATGGAACTAATGTAGAGACACACTTGATGGAAAACCAATACTCTCCGGGTTGGTATTGGTTAACAATTCATGACCGAAAAGCTACGAAAGATCAAGCTATTCAGACTCTGGTAGAAAATTATGGATTAGAGGAAAGTGAAATTGTGGTCTTTGGCGATCAAATTAATGACATCAAAATGTTCAAAATTGCTAATCATGCCATTGCAGTTGCTAATGCAGATGCCGAACTCAAACGTTATGCAACATTAGAAATTGGCTCAAATATAGAAGACAGTGTTGTTAAATACATTCATCAGGATTGGTCGAAAAATATGCTTTTAAACCGGACTGTAACATAGTTTTTAACTTTCAGTAACCGCATAAACTAGAAATGGTTTTAACGAATATCACTTTTGAAAAGACTTGACAGACTAACTACTATAGAGTTGTCAGCTTTGGTACAACAAGCGAAAACTAAAGCTGAACACGGAAAAGTTATCGATCGCATTCCACAATTGACTAAAGCTAATCCTGGTTACTTTGCAGTTCATATCTGCTGTAAATCGGGGAAAACCATCAGCTTTGGGGATACAGCTTGTGTCTTCCCACTAATGAGCGTTATTAAGACATTTTCCTTACTTTATCTGCTAGAACACTTTGGCGCAGAAACGGTTTTTGAGTGGGTTGGGGTAGAACCATCAGATGCACCCTTCAATTCTTTAGAACAACTCATTGCCGATCGCGGACACCCCCGCAACCCGATGATTAATAGTGGAGCAATTACCCTCGCTGATAAATTACCAGGGAAGGACGCAAGCGATCGCACTTTTTTATTTTGTCAATGGCTCAACCAATTAGCAGGTTGCCAACTAAGGTTAGATGAGGTAATGCTGGCTTCAGTGCGATTAACACGCTCAAAAGCCAATGAAGCGATCGCTAATTATCTAGCCGAAACAAGTCATATAGAAAATCAAGAAATAACACTTGACACATACGAGCAAATATGCTGTATATCTGGGCGAGTTGAAGATTTAGCCCTGTTAGGAAAACTCTTAGCTTGTGGAAATGGCTGTTTATCACCAAAAAATCGTAGGATTGTCAACGCCATAATGTTAACTTGTGGACTGTACGAAGCTTCTGCTCAGTTTGCAGTCAGAGTTGGTTTACCGATGAAATCAGGGATTGGTGGTGGACTTGTAGCAATAGTACCAGGTGAGGGAGCGATCGCTTGCTATAGTCCTGGGTTGGATAATATAGGTAATCCTGTAGCAGGGCTTGCCTTTGTTGAGGCTTTATCGCAAAAGTTAGAGTTGAGCATTTTCGGTTAAATGCTGCTTTTGAATCGGAAGAGAAATGATGAATTCTGTACCACTACCCACCTCAGATTTACAGATTAGTTGTCCTCCGTGTTTCTCAACTACAATCTGATGACTAATTGAAAGTCCCATACCAGTGCCAACACCTCTGGCTTTAGTAGTGAAGAATGTCTCAAAAATTTTTTCTTGAACATCAGGGGGAATACCAGAAGCATTATCAGAGATGCGGACAACTAGCCAGTTTTTATCTTTAAGTTCAGTAGCGATCGCAATTTTCTTTTCAGTTAAAGGCGACTTTTTGCTCGCAATAGTAAACGAGTTATTTCAATTCTCCTTTTTCCAGTAACGGCGTTGATTCGGGAGCTGGTGTTACCTCTGGCTGCGGTTCTGGTGTTGGCGAAATTATTTCAGGTGCAGGAGACTCAATAATCTCTGGCAGCGTCGATGGCAAACTAGGAGATGGCGCAACTGGTGTTTGTGGGGAGGTTATTTTACCAGCCCGACGGTTGAAAAATCCGCCCAATCCAGGTTTTGTTGGTTGAGGGGCAATTTTTTCAGGTAACGGCGTTGATTCAGGCGTTGGTGTTACCTCTGGCTGCGGTTCTGGTGTTGGCGTAATTATTTCTGGCGGTGTCGGGGACAAAGTGGGAGATGGTACAGCCGTTGGAACTTCCAATTTTGGTTGTTCTGGTTTGGTTGGCTCTGTTTTGGATTCTTTTGGAATTTCAGTTTCAAGACTGGGCTGTTTTTCTACCTTTTTTTCAACGGATGGTGTGAGCCTTCTATAATTCGGGTCTACAATGGGGCGCACCTCATCTGCTGTGAGTT
This sequence comes from Nostoc sp. UHCC 0251, assembly GCF_034932245.1. Taxonomy (NCBI): domain Bacteria; kingdom Bacillati; phylum Cyanobacteriota; class Cyanophyceae; order Nostocales; family Nostocaceae; genus Nostoc; species Nostoc sp. UHCC 0251. The sequence continues at coordinate 6,389 of NZ_JAYGHD010000339.1, read as the reverse complement.
CTCCTCTGACAATTCTCGACAAAGTGTCTTTACCCTTTGGCTGGTAGTCAATCAGCCTAACTGTGGTATTAAAGGCATTTTTAACAGAATTTCCTTGATTATCGAGAAATTCCAGCTTTACCCAGTTTTTTCCTGGACGAAAGCCTTTAAGATAAACTGCTTGCCAGCGATCAAAAATAAAGCTTTCACCATTAATTGTGGAGCGGATGCGCCAATCACTAAATTCTTCGTTAGCGGTTTCCTTCCCAATGAGGTGCAGAGGAGCGTTAGTTAGGTAAAAGTCGAGTAAAATTGGTTCTGCTCCGTAGCTACTTTGAGGACGGCTGTAAGTTAGCAGAGGTAACTTTGGATCTGGGTTGTTGTCGTCGGTTTTGGTGAAAACGTGAAATGTTGTTTGGGCATAAGCGCCTTCATTCTTAAAGCTTTCATGCCAAGGACGGGAGGCAAAGACGCGCAGGGTATGAGTACCTGGAGACAAGTCTGACAAAACCAAGGGCTGGTTCAGGTCGTAAACAGGTATATAAGGTTGATTATCCAGAATTACATGTAGATGGGGCCCCAGTTGTAATTGTGGATCTTTAAATATTGGTAGATCCTTAACCTGAAAACTAGCTGTGACTTTATTGTCTTGAAGAACTTCATCAGCTTGTGGAGTAACAATTGTAACTTGTGGCTGATAAACTTCCAAAGTTGTCCGCAGTTCTTGGATAACAGATGGTGGGGAAACTTCGGAAAATTGCTTTGAAATTTGAGAAATCTGTAGAGGGTTGTCTCTATAATCAGTAGATACTTCCTGGCTACTGACTTTCTGTTCACAGCTGGTCAAGCTTAATACCAGCACCAATGTCATTAACCACCTGAGAATCGGGAACCTCTCAGGGAGGAGCTTCTCTAACAACCTTTTCTGCCACAAGTTCATGCGTTGCACCCAGTGATAGTCTTCGACAATCGACAGATTATTTTGGCTCAAACTGTCCATAGGGAACAATAGCCCAAAAGGTGAAATCTGCCTCAGATCCCATAAGTTTTCTTGGGTATCTCAGGAAATTTTAAAATTAAGTCATATTCTTTACAGCTTTTTACTTTCAACAATGAAAATATGACACAAATGTTCATAAGTAATAGTAGCCAAAGCTGGAACATCGACTCATACAGCCAAATCATAAAATTTGCAAATTGTTATTCTTTGTAAATTAAATGCATAATCTATTGACTTTTGGACAAAGGCTTTGCAGTTAAAAGGTAGTTAAGGCAGGAATTCCAGCAATATTTCAGCAAGTTTGAATTATTGTTAAAATATCTCCAACTATCTCCAACAAAGTACAAGTGAAGACTCTATAATTCAACGAGAAACAACAATCCACATCGGTCTTCATCGCGGCTTCAGTAAAATTCTGGAATTTGCGGTAATGGTTTATTTTGTGGTATTCATGATTCCTCATTCCTTATCTAGAGAGGAGGTCGAATGACAATAAGTCCTCCGGAGCGAGAGGAAAAGAAGGCAAGAGTAATCGTCGATAATGACCCAGTTCCAACCTCATTCGAAAAATGGGCGCAACCTGGACACTTCGACAGATCCTTAGCCAGAGGCCCCAAAACCACCACATGGATTTGGAACCTGCACGCACTCGCCCATGATTTTGATACACATACAAGCGATTTAGAAGATATATCCCGCAAGATATTCTCAGCCCACTTCGGCCACTTAGCCGTAATAATGGTTTGGTTGAGCGGGATGATTTTCCACGGCGCGAAGTTTTCTAACTACGAAGCTTGGTTAAGCGACCCGTTGAACGTTAGACCAAGTGCTCAGGTCGTTTGGCCCATTGTTGGACAAGACATTTTAAACGGTGATGTTGGCGGTGGTTTCCACGGTATTCAAATCACCTCCGGTTTATTCCAAGTATGGCGTGGCTGGGGTATCACAAACTCCTTCCAGCTTTACTGCACTGCGATCGGTGGCTTGGTATTAGCAGCGTTATTACTATTTGCTGGCTGGTTCCATTACCACAAACGCGCTCCTAAACTGGAATGGTTCCAGAATGTGGAGTCAATGCTGAATCACCACTTGCAAATATTGCTAGGTTGTGGTTCCTTGGGATGGGCAGGTCACATAATCCACGTATCCGCACCGACCAACAAGCTTTTGGATGCAGGCGTTGCTCTTAAAGACATACCCTTGCCCCACGAGTTCATCTTGAACAAGGACTTGTTGACCGAGCTGTACCCCAGCTTTGCTGCTGGTTTAGCACCTTTCTTCACCTTGAACTGGGGTCAGTATGCTGACTTCCTGACCTTCAAGGGCGGTCTGAACCCAGTAACAGGCGGCTTGTGGATGACTGACATTGCTCATCACCACTTAGCGATCGCAGTTATCTTTATTATTGCTGGTCACCAGTACCGTACCAACTGGGGTATTGGTCACAGCATTAAAGAGATCCTAGAAAACCACAAAGGTCCTTTCACTGGTGAAGGTCACAAAGGTCTCTACGAAAACCTGACCACATCCTGGCACGCTCAGTTGGCTACTAACCTGGCCTTCTTGGGTTCGCTAACCATCATCGTCGCGCATCACATGTACGCGATGCCCCCCTATCCATATTTGGCAACTGACTACGCTACACAGTTGTGCATTTTCACCCACCATATGTGGATTGGTGCATTCTGTATAGTCGGCGGTGCGGCTCACGCTGCCATCTTCATGGTGCGGGATTACGATCCAGTTGTGAACCAAAACAACTTACTGGATCGGGTGATTCGTCACCGAGATGCGATTATTTCTCACCTTAACTGGGTGTGTATCTTCCTCGGCTTCCATAGCTTTGGGCTTTACATCCACAACGATACAATGCGTGCCTTGGGACGTCCCCAAGACATGTTCTCTGATACAGCAATCCAATTGCAGCCAGTTTTTGCCCAGTGGGTACAAAACATTCACACCTTAGCTCCTGGTGGCACTGCTCCCAATGCCCTAGAACCCGTTAGCTACGCTTTCGGCGGTGGGATTTTGGCTGTAGGCGGTAAAGTAGCGATGATGCCCATTGCTTTGGGTACGGCGGACTTCTTAATCCACCATATTCACGCATTTCAAATACACGTTACTGTCCTAATTCTGCTCAAAGGTGTGCTGTTTGCCCGTAGCTCTCGTCTGATTCCAGACAAAGCAAACCTGGGCTTCCGCTTCCCCTGCGACGGTCCTGGTCGTGGCGGTACTTGCCAAGTATCTGGTTGGGACCATGTGTTCCTCGGACTTTTCTGGATGTACAACACAATATCCATCGCAATTTTCCACTTCAGCTGGAAGATGCAATCAGATGTCTGGGGAACGGTAGATTCAGCCGGTAATGTGACTCACATCACTGGTGGTAACTTTGCCCAAAGCGCCATTACCATCAACGGTTGGTTGCGAGACTTCTTGTGGGCGCAAGCTACGCAAGTCATCAATTCCTATGGCAGTGCGCTATCTGCTTATGGACTCATGTTCTTAGGCGCTCACTTTGTTTGGGCATTCAGCTTGATGTTCCTGTTCAGTGGTCGCGGCTACTGGCAAGAACTGATTGAGTCCATTGTTTGGGCGCATAACAAACTGAAGGTAGCACCAGCAATTCAGCCTCGTGCTCTGAGTATTATTCAGGGTCGGGCTGTAGGGGTAGCTCACTACCTCTTAGGAGGAATTGCCACAACTTGGGCGTTCTTCCATGCACACATCCTTTCAGTAGGGTAGCAATCAGTTATTGAGTGCTGAGTACTGAGTGCTGAGACAAAACTCAGAACTCAGAACTCAGAACTCAGGACTCAGGACTCTAGACGCTGATATTTGATGGCTAAAGGTCAGAGGATTTATTAAACCTATGGCGACTAAATTTCCAAAATTTAGCCAGGATCTCGCACAGGACCCGACTACTCGTCGGATATGGTATGCGATCGCTACAGGCAACGATTTTGAAACCCATGATGGCATGACGGAAGAAAATCTTTACCAAAAGATTTTCGCAACTCACTTCGGTCACTTGGCAATCATCTTCCTGTGGGCATCCAGCCTCCTGTTCCACGTGGCCTGGCAAGGTAACTTTGAACAGTGGATTAAAGATCCCCTTCACATCCGTCCCATCGCCCATGCGATTTGGGACCCCCACTTTGGTAAACCAGCGATCGAAGCTTTTACCCAAGCTGGCGCTAGTAATCCGGTAAATATTGCTTACTCTGGTGTTTACCACTGGTGGTACACCATCGGTATGCGGACTAACAGTGAACTGTACACAGGTTCAGTATTCCTGTTGTTGTTCGCAGCTGTACTCTTGTTTGCTGGCTGGCTGCACTTGCAACCCAAGTACCGTCCTAGCTTGGCATGGTTTAAGAGTGCTGAACATCGCTTAAACCACCACTTAGCTGGTTTGTTTGGTGTTAGTTCTTTGGCTTGGGCTGGTCACTTAATTCACGTTGCTATCCCCGAAGCTCGCGGACAGCACGTAGGTTGGGATAACTTCCTTAACACACCACCCCACCCAGCTGGTTTGACACCTTTCTTTACAGGTAACTGGGGCGTTTATGCTCAAAACCCTGACACTCCTGGGCATATATTCAGCACATCTCAAGGTGCAGGAACTGCAATTCTGACTTTCTTGGGTGGTTTCCATCCCCAGACAGAAGCTTTGTGGCTGACTGACATAGCTCATCACCACTTGGCGATCGCAGTTTTATTCATCATTGCTGGTCACATGTACCGGACAAACTTTGGGATTGGTCACAGTCTCAAAGAAGCATTGAATGCCAAGAGTTTCTTTGGTATTCCAGTTGAAGGCCCGTTTAACCTACCTCACCAAGGTATCTACGACACCTACAACAACTCCTTGCACTTCCAATTGGGTTGGCACTTAGCAGCGCTAGGTGTTGTTACTTCACTGGTAGCGCAGCACATGTACTCCATGCCTGCCTACGCATTTATTGCGAAGGACTACACAACACAGGCAGCGCTGTACACGCATCACCAGTATATTGCTGGGTTCCTGATGCTTGGTGCTTTTGCTCACGGAGCAATCTTCTGGGTTCGTGATTACGACCCAGAACAAAATAAAGGCAACGTTCTTGAACGTGTACTGAAGCACAAAGAAGCGATTATTTCCCACCTCAGCTGGGTATCCCTTTTCTTGGGCTTCCACACCCTTGGTTTGTACGTACACAACGACGTAGTAGTTGCTTTCGGTACTCCTGAAAAGCAAATCTTGATTGAGCCAGTATTTGCTCAATTCGTCCAAGCTGCAAACGGTAAAGTACTGTACGGTTTAGATACATTGCTATCTAACCCAGATAGTATTGCTTACACAGCATGGCCAAACTACGCTAACGTTTGGTTGCCAGGTTGGTTAGATGCCATCAATGCTGGTACTAACTCCCTGTTCTTGACAATTGGCCCTGGCGACTTCTTGGTTCACCATGCGATCGCTTTGGGTCTGCACACCACCACCTTGATCTTGGTCAAAGGTGCTTTGGATGCTCGTGGTTCTAAGCTGATGCCCGATAAAAAGGACTTCGGCTATGCCTTCCCTTGCGACGGCCCCGGTCGTGGCGGTACTTGCGACATCTCAGCATGGGATTCCTTCTACCTCGCTACATTCTGGATGCTCAACACCATTGGTTGGTTGACCTTCTACTGGCATTGGAAACATCTAGGTATTTGGCAAGGCAACGTAGCTCAGTTCAATGAGAACTCTACATACCTCATGGGCTGGTTCCGCGATTACCTCTGGGCTAACTCTGCTCAGTTGATTAACGGTTACAACCCCTACGGCGTGAATAACCTGTCTGTCTGGGCTTGGATGTTCTTGTTTGGACACTTAGTTTGGGCTACTGGCTTCATGTTCTTAATCTCCTGGAGAGGTTACTGGCAAGAGTTGATTGAAACCCTTGTTTGGGCACACGAACGTACTCCTCTAGCTAACCTAGTTCGCTGGAAAGACAAACCCGTTGCTCTGTCTATCGTTCAAGGTCGTGTGGTTGGTCTAGCTCACTTCACTGTTGGCTATGTGTTGACTTACGCCGCATTCTTGATTGCTTCTACTGCTGGTAAGTTCGGTTAACTCGGCTGCTAGTTTTGTAGATAAGTAATAAAAATCCCCTGCCGTAAGGTGGGGGATTTTTTTTAGGTTTTGGGTGCAGAGGATGGGAAGAATAGAGAAGGGGCGGGCAAGATGCCCACCCCACAAGAGATTATTAGATATTTTTTTATTTGGAAGTCCCCAAAGCCGGGATAATTTTATAACTCTTGAACTCACAACAAATAAATTTAAAAGCATATTACACCCAAAATCACGGCGCAATATATCTAGGTGATAGCCTAGAGAGCCAGTCCAGTAGAAGGCATTGACAAATTAAGCAGATTGTGAGCTAGT
>NZ_JAYGHD010000338.1:0-23866 GCF_034932245.1 Nostoc sp. UHCC 0251 | reverse complement strand
GAGCGGGTTTCAGCCTTTGATTGAGTAGTTCATTTGTTCGCGTTGAAAGGGCTGGTGTTTAGCGCTATTTATCAAAACAGAATTCAGGAGTCAGCAGCGGAGGCGGAGACTCCGAAAGCTCCGGTCAGAATTCATACTGAATCCTGACCGAAAAAGCGGATAGCGTAGCGTTATCAGTGGTGAGCCTGAATCCCCCTCTGATATATTCTGACTTCTGAATTCTTCTTCAACTGTGGCTCCAAATCAAATATTAATGCAGGGACTTTCGACATATCATGATTTCCTATGGTGGGCATTATTCAAGCACAACACATAGACTTTAGCGTAAACGTCCCGATCGCAATGTACTAATAATTAACCACAAACCCAATAAACTAGCGACGGCAAACAGGGTGGTGCTTAAAAAAGATAGCTGAGTTGTCTGTGCTTTAGTAGAAATAATTGCTGCACCCATAATCAGCGAACCCACTAATATACTAAAAGATAGTCGATTAGCCGCATCGTCCATAGTGCGCCGCACGCCATCTAAACCCCGCAGCGATAGATTCCACTGTAAGGTTTCTGAGGTAACTCGGTCTAATAACAGTTCAATTTGGCGAGGAGATTGCAGAGACAAACTTTTAATATCTAAGGCTGTCCGTAATAGCGATCGCACTGGATTATCGCCTAATAATTGCCGACGAAACAAGTCTGTTATTAATGGTTTGACTTCATCAAAAAAGTTAAGCTCCGGGTTGAATGTCCGCGCTACACCTTCTAAATTCGCTAGGGTTTTGGCATACAAACCCATATTGCTAGGTAATCTAATTTTATTGTTGCGGGCAACTTGTAAAACTTCATAAATTATCTGACTGAAGTTGATTTGCGTGAGGCTGACATTGTGATACTTTCGCAACATGCGATCGTAATCATTTTCTAACCGCGACAAAATTACTGGTTGAGCAGAATCTGATAGCTGCAAAGTTAACTGAGCGCACCTTTGAGCATCTAAATCAACGATCGCTAACAACATCTCTGTTAATATCTGCTGTGTGCGGGGATCAAGTCTTCCCACCATCCCACAGTCTAAGAGGGCGACACGACTATCTTTGAGATAAAACAAGTTTCCTGGATGGGGATCAGCGTGAAAAAAGCCATCAATATATAGTTGCTGGAAAAATACCCGAAATAACAAAGTAGTTATTTCTTTACGCTTGAGGGCAGGATCTTTAACGTTGGGGTCATTATCCAAATCCGCCGCCAGGAACGGCACCCCATCCAGCCATTCCATCACCAATAATTTTTCTGTGGTCAATTCCCAGTTAATTTCCGCAACTACTATTTGTGTGGGATCATACCAGCGACTTTTAGATAAGTTGCGCCGCAACTGGTCTGTAAAACCCGCTTCCCGTGTAAAATCCAACTCTGCTTCTAGAGCTTTGGTAAATTCTTCGGCAATGGATTTGATTTCGTAGGTTTGCCCAAACTCAGTCCGCGCCACTAAATCGGCAATACCTTGAATTAAAGCAATATCTTGGGCAATAGTCAGATCAATTCCCGGACGTTGCACTTTCAAAGCGACTTCTCGACCATCTGCTAATGTAGCGCGATGTGTCTGGGCAATTGATCCCGCCGCTACTGGGATCGGGTTAACTGTGCTGAAGGTTTCTGCTAGTGGACGTTTTAATTCTTTACGGAGGATTATTTCTACCTCTGACCAAGGCACTGGTGGTACTTCGTCTTGTAAAGTTGATAATTCCTCAATATAGGCGGCGCTCAGTAAATCTGGACGCGTAGACATTAGCTGGCCAAGTTTGACGTAAACTGGCCCCAAGTCTATCAAGATATTTTTTAAAACCGCAGGTGTAGGTAGCTGAGGTTCATCAGCTTTGCCACCAGTGAGTAACCTTCGCATATAGTCCCAGCCATTGCGGAGGAAGACTTCAAGGATTTCTCGTTGACGGGGAACAGTTTGGGTGAGGAACATTTTTGGGAATAGGGAGTGGGGAGTGGGGAGTGGGGATTGGGGCAGGGGAAGCAGGGGGAGCAGGGGGAGCAGGGGAAGCAAGGGAAGCAAGGGGAGCAGGGGAAGATGAACTATTGCTTATTGACCAATGCCCAATGCCCAATGCCCAATGCCCCATGCTCCATTCCCAATTCTCAAAGTCAAGTTATAATAGGAAAATAGGCTTTTTAGCCTCTGCCAAGGGTTTTAACTTTTATAGCAGGTCGGTAAATCGGGAATCGTTTTGGAGAATTTTGAGGATCTGCTTGATTTCCTGGGTACGTTCTTTTTTTACAACGAGGGTGACATTGCGATCGCGCACAATCACCACGTCCTCTAAACCAATTGTAACAACTACATCCTCTGGATTTGAGGCGTAAATAATAGCGCCCTGCGTATCTAGCCCTACATGAGTAGCGAGTTCCACATTTGGACTTTCCTCTGTTTTGAGTAAACGTTCGATCGCATTCCAATCTCCTAAATCATCCCAACCAAAATCAACTGGCAAAACGTATGCTAGAGTTGTCTTTTCCATTAGCGCATAGTCTATACTCTTCTTAGGCAACTGGGGATAGATATCAGGGCCATGTTGTTCTAAAGGTTCGATAATTTCTGGTGCATGGGTATGTAGTTCCTTGAGAACAACCCCTGCCCGAAAAACGAACATTCCACTATTCCAGCTAAAACGTCCCGTAGATAAAAAAGTTTCTGCCGTTTCACGGTTGGGCTTTTCAGTAAAGCGATTGACGTGATAGGCTGGCAACTCATTAAAGCTACCTATTTTTTCACCTTGTTCAATGTAGCCGTAACCGGTTGATGGAAAAGTAGGTTTGATCCCCAGTGTAACGATCGCTGCTGTGCTTGCTGCTAGTTGCGTAGCCGCGCTTAATGTGTGTGCAAACGCCTCTTGATCAGCAATCCAGTGGTCAGCAGGGAAAAAGCCAATAACAGCGTCTTCTCCATAGCGCTGTTTGATTTCTAAACTTGTCCAAGCAACGGCTGCGGCAGTGTCTCTGCCTTCCGACTCAATTAGTAAGTTTTTAACTGGTAGATCAGGTAATTGTTGTCTTACCCCTTCAGCTATCTGACTAGAAGTAATTACCCACAAGGAATCCCACCCGCCACCGAGTTCAATCAATCGATCGGCGGTTGCTTGTAATAAACTTCTAGAGCTACCATCAAGACTTAAAAATTGCTTGGGTCGGTCTTTGCGGCTCAGGGGCCAAAAACGTTCACCTTTACCACCAGCAAGGATCACGGGGAACAATAAAGTATTCATGTTGTCATACACGCCTACCGAAGAACATTACAAGTTTACAGTGAGCTTTTCCACTGGCAATATTTGTAGCTTGGATTAACATACTTTTAGGGAGTGGTTGAGTGGGGAGATAATTGTGATAAAACAAGTCGAATGGTCGGAAAATCCAGTGACATCTCAGCAAGTAGTAGAATTTGAAACTGAGGTGCGATCGCAGCAACTTCAACGAACAGAAAATCAAGCAACACCTGTACCAGTAGCCGATGCAGAGGAGGAGGATGTCGAACTAAACCAGCCAGCCAATCCTAACCGTAGCGTCGTCGAATCAGTGGGTGCAATTCCCAATCAGCTTTACGAGAGACTAGGCTTGACCATGCCTCGATGGCTGTTGTGGATCATGACGATTGTCATCGGCATTACCTTATCTGGGTTGCTGGTATCAACGTTAGCTCTTTGGACTCCGTTGTGGAGCAATCTAGATCGAACTGATGAAGATTTAGGAACTACTGCTAAAGACGAGATAAAAATACCGCTACCAGGGGAGTTATGGAGCAAACTCTCCCAGTACCAGCTTTCACGACCCATGAATATTTTAATCATGGGGATTGAACCAGTTAGCGGTACTGTTGATGGTTCACCAGAAAGCTTTGCTGGGAAAAGCGACACCATGCTGCTAGTAAGGCTCAACCCTAGTGAAAAATCTGTACGGGTGCTTTCCATTCCCAGAGATACGATGATCGCCATCCCCGAAAAGGGAGAAAAGGGATTAACTAAGGTGTCTGATGCCAATGCCAAAGGCGGCCCAGTCTTGGCAGCACGGGTAGTTAGCCGTACCTTAAACAATGCCCCAATTGATCGTTACATCCGTATTTCTACCAGTGGCTTACGGCAGTTAGTCGATCAATTAGGTGGAATAGAAGTCTTTGTTCCCCAATCAATGGAATACAAAGACTCCAGCAGTCGGCTATCGATTAATTTAGTCAGTGGCTGGCAAACCCTTAATGGCGAACAAGCAGAACAGTTTGCCCGTTTCCGCGAAACAGGTTTGGGAGATTTGCCAAGAGTGCAGCGTCAGCAAGCACTTATAGCAGCATTGCTGCAACGCTTAAATAGTCCTACCGTCTTACCCAGGTTGCCTCAATTAACTCGCTTGATGCGAAAATACTTTGATACCAACCTGAAGATGGAAGAAATGATGGCGTTGGTAAATTTCGGCCTCAACTTGGATCGGGATAATTTCCAAATGACCGTGTTGCCTGGTACATTTAGCCGTTTTAGCCAAGACCCTAATAGCTATTGGCTAAATATGACTGGACAACAGAGCCTGTTGAATGATTATGTTGGGGTAAATGTACCTGGTCTTAAACCAGATATGCGTCAGGTTCCTAACCTCAAAATTGCTATTCAAAATGCCTCTAATCAACCTCAGCTAACTGAAAAAGTTATTGCTTATCTCAAACAGAAAGGCTTTACTAATATTTACAAAGTGCCTGATTGGCCAGATACCCAACGTCAAACTCAGATTGTTGTCCAAAAAGGCAACCGACGAGTTGGAGTTGATTTGCAAAAAGTCTTAGGCTTGGGTCAAATTGAGGTGTCAGCGATTGGTGATTTAGAATCTGATCTCACAATTCGGATTGGTAAAGATTGGAAATAGGTAAGAGTCATTAGTCATTAGTCATTAGTCATTAGTCATTGTTAAATAACAGAGAACAAAGGACAAAGGACTAATGACAAATAATAAAGTTATGAAAAAGATTTTACTGCGCTTTTTTGGTTTGATTGCGATTTTGATACTAGCATTTTTGTGGATAATACTTAATCCCAAACCAGCTTTTGCTCAAATAAACACAATCAACTATAACAATATAAATTTAGAAAATCGTGACTTTTCTCATGCTGATTTGGCAGGTGTAACTTTTGTCGCAGCAGAAATGCGGGGGACGAATTTTCAAGGAGCGAATTTAACTAACGCAATTCTCACTAAAGGAGTTTTATTAAAGGCAAATTTGGAAGATGCAAATTTGAGTGGCGCTTTAGTTGATCGCGTGACTATGGATGGTGCTAACCTGAAAAATGCCATATTTACAGAAGCAACTTTGACCCGCAGCCGTTTTTACGATGCCGAAATTACAGGCGCTGATTTTACCGACGCTTTGATTGACCGTTATCAAGTGTCGCTAATGTGTGAAAGGGCTAATGGTGTAAATCCAGTTACGGGTGTTACTACACGAGATAGTTTAGGTTGTAAATAAAAAACTCCACGCCACTTGCGGGATGGAGTTTTGGGCATGGAGAATCGGGCATAGGGTAGGCAGTGCAGTCACGCCAAGGGGGATAGCGCAGCGTAAAGCCTGCGGCATAGCTTCTCTACGAGACGCTACCACCTCTAATTACCGTTAGGAATTTCAATCAAAAACTCTGTTCCTTCTCCTGGTTTAGAGAAACATTTAATTTGACCATGATGTTTTTCAACTACTATTTGATAGCTGATAGACAATCCTAAGCCTGTACCTTTACCTGGGGCTTTGGTAGTGAAGAAGGGGTCAAACATGTGCGATCGCGCTTCTTCTGGAATCCCAAGACCATTATCAGCTATTCTAATTACAATCTGGTTATTAACGGCTTGCGTACTAATCCAGATAGTTAAGGGTATTCTCGGACACGTTTGGGATAACTTCAAATACCTTTGCTGTATAGTTTTAAATTTTTCCTCTAATGCATCAATACTATTACTCAAAAGATTCATAAACACTTGATTTAATTGCGAGGGATAGCATTCGAGCAAAGGGAAAGTACCATATTCTTTCACAATCTCAATAGCTGGGCGTTCATTATTATTTTTCAGCCGATGCCCTAAAATCAGCAAAGTACTATCCAAGCCTTCATTAATATCTACTGGTTTTAATTCAGCCTCATCTGTACGAGAAAAGTTTCGTAGTGATAGCACAATTTCACAAATACGCTCTGTTCCTACTTTCATTGACTCAAGTGTTTTGGGCAAATCTTCAATGAGAAAGTCCAAATCAGTTTTGTCAATTTGCTCTTGAACAATTGGCAATAGTGAGGAGTTTTGCCGATAAAGTTTCACTACATTTAGCAGTTCTTGAGTATATTCATTTAAATGGATCAGATTACCAAAAATAAAACTTATAGGATTGTTGATTTCATGCGCTACTCCAGCAAGTAATTGTCCTAAACCTGCCATTTTTTCGCCCTGAATTAACCGGGTTTGAGTTTGCTTTAATTCTTGCAGAGCTTGAGTAAGTTCTGAGGTTTGACGTTTAGTTTGTTCGAGTAATTCCGCTTGCTGAATCGCAATTCCTAATTGCACCCCTACTTGAGCTAGTAAATTGATTTCTTCCTCTTTCCAATAACGCGGTTGCGAATTCTGATAAGCAACTAATAATCCCCATAATTTTTCACCTTCCCGAATCGGAACAAAGGTTTCGTTACGCGGAAGTTCGTTATCGTCGTCTGTGTCCTCAAAGGTTTCTATAATTATTGGTTGAGCTTGTGCAACAGGTATCCAACCATCTTTAAAAGAATCTGCTACAAATTTACCGCTCCAATCTGTGTTGAAGCGGTAGATTGCAACTCGCTCAACTTCGAGCAACTCTCGCACAGCTTGAGTAGTGGTTTTAAAAATAGTTTTAATATCGAGTGACTGGCGGATTTTATCAATGGTTGCAGCTAGTAATTCTTGCCGTTCCATTGCTTTCTCCCGTTCAGTAGCTTCTGCTAACTGAACAACCTGCATTTGAACTTGCTTTAAATAAGAATCCTGTTTTAATGCGACTCCCAATTGCTCGGCTATTTGACTGGTAAATTCAATTTCAGAGGGTTGCCAATGACGAGGAGCGTTGCATTGGTGAATACACAGCAATCCCCAAAGTTCACCCTTTTTCAATAGAGGTGCAACTAGATTTGCCCGCACTTGAAACTTTTCTAGAATTTGGACATAGCAACCTGGAAACTTGGCTTGATAAATATCAGCGATCGCATTTACTCGACCTTGCACGTAAAGGTGGGCAAAATTTTCACCAAAACAATAGTCATAAACTTTTTCTGTGATTACCGAGTTACATTCAGGTACAACATCCTCAGAAATAAATTCCCCTTCCCAATCTTTTTGAGGGTCAAAACGAAAGACTGCCACTCTGTCGGCTTGCAACATTTGCCGTGCCTCAGTGACAGTAGTTTGGAAAATTGTATCTAAATCTAGTGACTCCCGAATTCGAGTAATCACGCTAGTTAATGTCTTTTGTTGCTCTGCTTGGTACTGAGCGTGTGCTAGTAACTTATAGTGTCGTAGGGCTAGGCCAATTTGTGTACCGATTTTGGTCAGTGATTCGACTTCATAAGATTGCCACTGTCTAGGTGAGGCATTTTGGTAGGCAGCAATGACTCCCCAAAGTTTATCTCCTTGGAGAATGGGGGCAGTTGCAAAGGCTTTTGCCTGGAATTGCTCTAACAAGGTTACATGGCAGTCTGTTAATCCAGCTTGATAAATGTCATTGGCTGTAAATGCCTGGTTGTTGACGTAACGTCCGCCTTGCGTCTGTTGTAAATAAGTATCAGCGATCGCAGGCTCAACACCAACCAGAGGAGTCCAGCCTTCCACAAATGATTCAGCCACGAAGTTACCACTCCAATCATCATTGAAGCTAAAGATGGCAACTCGATCAGCTTGCAGCAGTTGGCGTATTTCTTGAGTTGTGGTTTTAAAGATGGTTTCAATATCGAGGGGTGAGCGAATTTCATCGACAATCCGAGCAATTACTTGGTCGCGTTGAGCCGCTTGAGCCAATTCTGCGGCTTGCAATTGGACTTCATGGAGATGCTTCGCTTGTTGAATCGCAACAACAAGATGATCGGCAATTTGACGAATAAACTCAATTTCCGATTCTTTCCAGTCACGAGCCTCACTGCACTGATGAATACAAAGGAATCCCCACAGTTCTTTCTCCCGCAATAAAGGCACAACGAGGTTAGCCTGTACCTGAAATTTACTCAAAATTGCGGCATGACAATCACTCAGTCCTGCCTTGTAAATATCTGCTACTGCTTGCACTCGACCTTGTTGATAACTCGAAGCAAATTGTTCTCCAAAGCAGTGGTCGTAAACTTTTACTGCCAGTGCTGAGTCCCAGCCAAGTGCAACATCCTCAGAAACAAATTCTCCTTCCCAATCTTTTTCCAAGTCAAACTGGAAGACTGCTACACGATCAGCATTTAGCAACTGACGCACTTGTGTAACGGTAGTTTGAAAAATCGTTTCTAAATCAAGAGACTCCCGAATTCGCACAATTACACTTGCCAGAGCCTTTTGTTGCTCTAGTTGCTCTTGAAGTTGAGTGCTTGACAAGAGAAGTTGATTTTCCGTGAAATTTGAATTGGCTTCCATTGCTCTGGATTATGTAGTTTTTATATAATGATTCCTCATACCAAACTTCATAGAGTCAAAGGGCGTCAAAAATATGACAAACTGCAAATTTTTGCAATATTCAACTATTTCTCAGAAGTTGGTTATTGTTATAGTTCCCCTTTCTTGATCTATCCTCGTAATGCATTAAAAAATAATTTTGGCTTGCACACAAGTGTTGCCGAGAAAAATCAGAAAGGCGATCTGACTCCTTTTGAGCCGTTCTGAGTGGCTGGCAATCAATAAACCCCTGCTTTTGTGTAATGTTTCTCGGGTTCTCTTTGTACAAGAGTTCTTCTCTTTACCTGAAAATGAGAGTTAAAATGCGTACTATTATAGCAATCTCAGTAATTTAATTTTGAGCGTAGGCGTAGCCCGCCGCAGGCATCGCACTTAAAATGATTGCCATCAGACCATTAACTAATGGCTAATTTGTCAAAAATTGCCTGAGAGACTGCGGGATTTCAGGTTAAATGTTTTAAAATATGCACTCTGCAAGAGTTGTCGGGTAATATTCGTGACACAACAAGACCAAAAACCCTCTCGTTCTTTCGCTGGAATTGCTGGCATTGTTGCCGCAGCCACATTAATTAGTAAAGTCTTCGGTTTGGTTCGGCAGCAAGCGATCGCTGCCGCTTTTGGTGTTGGTGCTGCTGCCACTGCCTATAGCTACGCCTATGTTATCCCTGGCTTTCTATTAATATTACTCGGTGGTGTAAATGGCCCATTACACAGTGCAGTTGTCAGCGTTTTAGCCAAGCGACGGAGAGAAGAAGCGGCTCCCTTAGTGGAAACCGTGACAACGCTGGTGGCTGGATTACTGTTGCTGGTGACAGTTGCTCAGATTTTATTTGCGGATGCGATCGTTGATTTAGTCGGTTATGGTTTGGAGCCGACAACCAGAGCGATCGCAATTCAACAACTTCGCATTATGGCGCCAATGGCTTTATTTGCCGGTTTAATTGGCATTGGCTTCGGTACTCTTAATGCAGCCAATCAATATTGGTTACTCTCCATCAGCCCTCTGTTATCTAGCATTACCGTTATTATCGGCATTGCTTTCATGACTATGCAAGTGGGCAAGGACATTATCAAGCCAGAATACGCTTTAATCGGTGGTATGGTATTAGCCTGGGGAACCTTGGCAGGAGCAATTCTCCAATGGCTGGTGCAGCTAATTGTTCAGTGGCGGTTAGGGTTAGGTACGTTACGCCTGCGGTTTGATTTTAAATCCCCAGGTGTTCAAGAAGTGATTAGAATCATGACTCCGGCAACAATTTCTTCCGGGATGATGCCAATTAACTTTGCTACTGTGCTTTACTTCGCAAGTCCTATCCCTGGTGCTGCTGCTGGTTTTAACTATGCCAATTTGCTAGTGCAAACTCCCTTAGGGATTATTTCTAATATCATTTTGCTGCCTCTATTACCGATATTTGCCAAACTTGCCGAACCAGAAAATTGGGACGATCTCAAATTACGTATTCGTCAGGGACTCCTACTTAGTGCTGTCACCATGCTACCTTTAGGAGCGTTGATGGTAGTGCTATCTGTACCAATTGTCCAGGTAATATATGAGCGGGGTGCTTTCACGCAAGATGCTACGCAGTTAGTTTCCGAATTGCTAATTGTTTACGGGATTGGGATGTTTGCTTATTTGGGGCGTGATGTCTTGGTGCGGGTATTTTATGCCTTGGGTGATGGGCAGACACCTTTTCGCATTAGTACTTTTAATATCTTTCTCAATGCTGTGCTCGATTGGATTTTAGTTGGGCCTTTTGGTGCTCCCGGTTTGGTGTTAGCGACAGTAGGCGTAAATTGCAGTTCCCTGTTGATGCTGTTATGGTTGCTTGATCGCAAACTCAATGGTTTACCTTGGCGTGAGTGGAGTGTGCCAATTCTGGGTTTGACTGCGGGTAGTGTTGTCGCTGGGGTAGCCAGCTATGGAACTTTAGTTGCTACTCAACAGTTGTTAGGTAAAACAGGTTTACTGGTTCTGCTGTCGCAGTTGTGTATATCTGGCTTCGTAGGAATTGCGGTGTTTGCTGTGATCGCTTTATGGATGAAAATACCAGAGGTGAATATTTTTATATCTCGTCTACGTCAGCGCTTTTTGAAGAAATAACTGTTATTTATCGAAACAGAATTCAGGAGTCAGAATGGGCTAAACCTTAGCTATCCGCTAACAGAACAAATTCTAATCGAAGAAGCGGATAGTGCAGCGTAAAGCCTTCTCTTCTACTATTGGAGACACTTGGTGAACAAAAGACTTCTCATAAAGAGTTTCTTGATTCTGACTTCTGTAGGACTTACGCATTGACAGAAAAATCGAAATAAGAGGTATGATTTTCAGCGCTTCTAACTTGATTTTTCTATTACTCACTAAGCGATCGCCATCATATCATCTGCGCTTAAACACAAGTCAATTGCGATCGCAGCTTGGCAATCTCAAACCTTACCATTGCGATCGCAACACCTGCTGTTTAGATTTATTTCCCCTGTCTCCGTTGTTTAACAGCGTACCCGTAGGGCAAAGCCCAGTTCGGTTCTTCATCCAAATGGCAACGGGCACGAATCGACCAATATGGATCGCGGAGCATTTCTCGACCGACGAGAACCAAATCTGCACACCCACGAGTAATTACTTGGTTGGCATACTCAGCCTCCTTGATCATCCCCACCGCCCCTGTCATAATCCCAGCCTCTTCTCGGATTTTGGCAGCAAAAGGCACTTGATAACCTGTCTGCACGGGAATTCTGGCATGAGGGACTAAGCCTCCTGTGGAAACATCGATCAAATCAACGCCTAATTCCTTTAGTTCACGGGATAATATAACTGACTGCTTGAGATCCCAACCTCCCTCCACCCAGTCGGTAGCAGAGAGGCGCACAAAAAGCGGCATCCCACTTGGCAGAATCTCTCGGATTCGTCTTGTCACTTCCAGTAACAAACGCATTCGGTTCTCCAACGAACCTCCGTAACGATCTGTTCGTTGATTACTTAGCGGCGAAAGAAAAGAATGCAATAGATATCCATGAGCCGCGTGGATTTCGATAATTTGGAAGCCCGCTTGCAGGGCACGCTGCGCTGTAGCAACGAAGGCTTTAATCACCTCTTCAATCCCACCTTCATCGAGGGCTATAGGAACGGGACCGCCCTCTTGAAACGGAATTGGGCTTGGCCCCACTACCTGCCAACCGCCTTGTTCAGGTGTTAACGGTGTACCACCCAGCCAAGGAAGATTGCAACTTGCCTTCCGGCCAGCATGGGCTAATTGAATCCCTGCGATCGCACCCTGTTGGCGAAGGAAGCGGACAATGCGAGTTAGTGGCTCGATGTGCATGTCGTCCCAAAGACCAAGATCGCCGGGGGTGATTCTTCCTTGGGGTGTCACGGCTGTAGCTTCGACTACAATCAGGTGAGTGCCTCCAGTAGCCCGACTCCCCAAATGGACAAAGTGCCAATCATTTGCGAATCCATTTTCTGCCGAGTATTGACACATTGGTGACATCGCTATGCGATCGGGCAGGGTGATATCTCGAATTTTCAGTGGACTAAACAAGTCCACTTCCGGTACATCCGAGTCGTGCAGACTCGTTGATTGACAACCCGGGGAATCTATGAATTCTAATTCGGTCTGGGCTGGAGATGATGGCGAAGTACTTAGTTTATCTGTAGTCATGCTGTTACTTTTCCGTGCTTTATGGACTAAACACCCGTGTCCGAGTTAGCTCGGCAAAATCAATTCTTGTCCGAATATTTTGTCGCTTCCCAAACGATTTTTAACTAATCGCCGTAATTCCCCATCCCTCTATAGTGTAGAGATGTAAGGAACTTCCAAATAAAAAAACATCCAATTGCAAAGGGACAAGGAGACACAAAAGACCTCTTGCATAAATCAAAAAGAAGAACCCCACCCCGCCAAAGCTACGCTTTGTCTCCTGTTCCCTTAGCAAGGCTACGGTGTACACAAAAGTCGAAAAATTCTCTACCCACATTTTTGTCAGAGTGAAACTGTCACACTTGCTGACATCCCGCCCAGAACTGAAGTTCGGGGCTGATAGCCCAAGTCCACTCAAGTGGACTGAATTAATTATCTAGTCCACTTGAGTGGACTTTAGCTATGAGACTCGGAATTCATTCCGAGGCGGGATAGAAACGTAGTGCAAGATTTATTAATAAAGATATGGCTGTGATAAGACTTGTGTATACAACGTAGCCTTATTCTTGGAGAGGGGTTGGGGGTGCGGTGTTCTGAAGGGACTTTTGCAAGAGGTCTAGGGTAAAATTTTCTTCTTTAACTTCCCCTGCTTCCCCTGCTTCCCCTGCCTCCCCTGCCTCCCCTGCTCCCTTATAATCCAGCAAACCACTCATAACCTTGATCTTCCCAATAGCCTTTACGAGGGAACAAATTGCTGACGAATGTAATTTGAGTAACCCATTTACTTTGCTTGTAGCCCAGTTTAATTGGGGATGCTAGACGCATAGGCGCACCATTATCAACTGATAAAGGTTGCCCATTCTTTTGATAAGCCATGAGAGTTTGGGGATGTACAGCAGAGGCAATATCCCAGCTTTCATAGTAACCATCAGCAGACTTGAAGTAGACATAGCGGACGTTTGACTTAGGCTGTACCAGCGCTACCAAGTCTCGTAATCGCACGCCTCCCCATTGAGCGATCGCAGCCCAGCCTTCAACACACACATGGCGAATTACCATTGAAGTCAAGGGAAGTTTTTGAATATCTGCCATGCTCAACTGCATCGCGTTATTAACCTCACCATCAACCGTCAGACGAAACTGCGCTGGATCAATTTGCGGCGTGAAGTCAAAGGTATTAATCAGCAATTTGTCTGGTTCTATTGCACTGACAGGAAATTCTGGAACTGGTTTTTGACTTAGCAGCAGTGCTTCAAGACTTTGGTTTAGTGGCTCAGATATTTGCCGCAGATTATCTGAGAACAAATTTGTCCCACAGCCACCTAAAAGAAAGCCTACGCCTGAAAGTCCAGATACTTGCAGTAATCGACGACGAGATAGAGTGCGTTTGGGAAGAATCAGACTCATAGAACCTCTACAGAAACATAGACTTAATTAAGACGGATGCTTCCTACCTTCAGGGCAAGTAAGAAATGAGCAATTGTAAATAGTATGACAGTGATAAAGTCACTAGACCCAGAAAACCAAATCGCCGAATCCACAAAGTTTCAGAACCAACAATATCTCTGGCTGGCTATCCTAAACTTTGGAATATCTAGTGCAATCATCCGAAAGCTGACAAAAATTAGTACCTAAGGCTTGATATGCAATGCCTACGACGGCAAGCTACGCAATCTAATTTCTGTGTGTAATATTTTATTATTGAAGAATATCTGCGCTTTGATGCTTCTGATACTAATCTATGCGCGACACAGGAACAAAGCGACTTTTAAGCAACCGCTGGGACATGTCAGCCCTAACTAGCGATTAGGGCGGTGTTACCCACCCTAAACGCTCTAACTTGCTACTGCCTCAGCAGCAGTTATGGGTAAATAAACACTAACTTTTTTACGGGTTTTGCCCTTTCTCTCAAACATTACAACACCGTCGATTAAGGCAAACAGAGTGTCATCGCTACCAATACCGACATTGTTACCAGGGTGAAATTTAGTGCCGCGCTGACGCACGAGAATGTTTCCTGCACGCACAACTTGACCGCCATAACGCTTGACACCCAGACGTTGGGCATTAGAATCACGACCGTTGCGTGTACTACCTGTTCCTTTCTTATGAGCCATGATTTCCTCTTGTGTATCTTCTCTTTATTATTATTCAGCAGCGGTTTCAACTTCTTCGGCAGGAGTCTCATCTAAAACGGGAGTTTCCTTCTCCGTTTCTCCTTGGAAAGCAAATACTGCACCGTTAAGGGTGATGGAGTCAATCATAAGTCTGGTAATTTCTTGACGATGCCCACGCTTTTTGCGGGTTTTCTTTTTGGGCTTCATCTTGTATACCAGAACTTTACGACCTCTGTAATGTCGCATTACAGTCCCTTCTACAGTTGCACCTGTCACTAGTGGCTGTCCAATGGTGACTTCGCCATCGTGCTGCACGAGTAATACGGAGTCTATTGTAACTTTTTCATCTGGTTGGATCGCAAGCAGTTCAATATCGTAAAACCGCCCTGGCTCTACTCGTATTTGTTTGCCGCCAGTTTCAATAATCGCGTAGGTCATGGAATTGTCCTTGAGGTTGCCGTACAGGTAGCTGGTTTTTATCTCGTGTAGAGACGCTTTTGCCAGCTTTTGTAATATGTCTACCTGATCCGAGCAGGAATTAGACAGACAATCTAACATACTATTTTATTAACAGGTGCTAAGTCAAGCTTTCAATTGCCAAAAGTCGTCATGGCTGAATCACCCACGCAAAGAATCTAAGATGTTGTTTGAAAAGTCTAATTTATTACTCACCGGGCGACTAGAAGTCGCGGTCATACCACAATACGGTTCAGCTAAGGGCTAATTGTACAAAATTGTGGGTTTTCGAGACGCGATAAATCGCCGTCTCTACAAGTGTTTTGGTCTTATCTGAACTGTATTGGGCTAGACCAGACTTTACCCACCTCTGTGGGTTAAAAATCCTTGATTTTGTATTAGTCCACGGAGGTGGACTACCCTGCGGGAAGCCGCAAAGCGTCTATGTTTGTGTAGTAGTGAATTCTATTCGCCTAATACTTTTCAAACTGCTTCTATCTTAGGGATGAATTTTACAAGTTAGAAGAAATATTTAAACTAAAACTTATATTTTCTTATCAGAATCTACACATTTTTATTCTTTGTTTTAAAATTAAATTTACACGCTTAATCTAAAGGTTATTCACAGAATTTAGTGAATCCACAGGACTGAAATTACTACATTCAAACCTGATATTTAAAACAGGAGAGAGATTGTCATGACACAGCAAAATGCTACCCGACTTTTTGAAGCCGTAAAACAAGATCAAGCGTTACAGCAAAGGCTTAAAGCAACAGCTAATCCAGAAGCCTTCGTCAAGATTGCTCAGGAGCGTGGCTATGATTTCAGCGTTGAAGAACTGGAAAGTGAAATCAGCAAATTGTCTGAAGAAGATTTAGCCGCCATTGTTAATCCAGGATGGGGAAATAGACGGCACCTTAATCCAAGATAATTCCTGTTCTAGAAAACAGAAAGTATAGGAACAACTGAATTGACAAGTTCTGCTCCTCAAGGGGATATCATTACCTCATCTCCTTTAGGGGCATTTCTGTTAAACTAAGCAACTCTACTTCCCATCTTCCCACCTGCTTAACTCATAAGTTAGGATGACTATATTTTAATCAGGTGATATGGAAAGAATAGAAGTTGAGCAAAGAACTATTTTAATTGGTTTGGCAGGTAGCCACGGTTATGGTTTAAATCGTCCTGATTCAGACTTTGATTATCGGGGAGTATTTATCGCACCCAAAAGGTATTACTTGGGATTTGATCATATAGAACAAAAAGATACTGGTTGGGATGAACCAGGAATATTTCCATTTGTTGATGGCAACAAAGACACAGTTATATATGAATTAAGAAAAATCCTCCAGTTATTAGCAGGCGCAAATCCGAATGTTTTAGAATTGCTGTGGTTAAATAACTATCCTTTTGTAAGCGCAGTTGGACAGCATTTAATTAATCATAAACAGTTATTTTTGAGCAAGAAGGTAAAACACACTTACACTGGTTATGCCTTTGCCCAAATCAAAAAGATGGAAACTCATCGAAAATGGTTGTTAAAACCACCGCAAAAAAAACCAATGCCATCTGACTTCGCCATAGAAGACGAAGCACCCCTCAGCAAAGATGAGCTAAATGCCTTTTTGGAGTATCTTTATAACTTAATTAGAGGACGGATCGAGTTTTTGGAAGAAGCGGAACAACTATACCAATTACTGACGGCAGATATTGATTTTAAAGGAGTATTGAAACAATACACTTTGCCAGATGAAACTTTGGAATATACCCAAAAGTTAACCAATAGCCGTAAAGATTTTATCCGCCTGCTTCAGAAAAGCCAAAGTTATCAAATAGCTTTAAGAGAATGGAAGGCTTACTTGTCTTGGCAGGAAAATAGGAATCCAGCTAGAGCAGAAATGGAAAGGAAGTCGGGTTTTGATCTCAAACATGGGATGCACTGCATTAGATTATTACGCAGTGGAGTAGAAATATTACGGCAGGGTGAAGTGATTGTAGATAGAAGAATAGCTGGTGATTTTGAGGATTTAAAAGCTATTTTAAAGGGTGAATATTCTTATGAGCAGGTGATGAAAATGGCAGAAGATTTAGTCACCGAAATGGAAATTGTTTACGAACAATCTGCCTTACCTCACAAACCTGATTTGGAGCAAATCAATGATTTGTGTATGGAATTGGTGGAAATGCAGAATTGGTAACTTGTTGGGCATTGGGCATGGGGCATTGGGCATGGGAAATTGTTGATTAAGTTTCTTCCCATTCCCTATTCCCCATTCCCCATTAAAGAGTGTACATTAAGTCAGCAAAGCCATAGAGGCTGATGATAAGCAATAGCGATGCTGTTAGTTGGGTAATTCGCGTCTCTGGTGAGGGGGCGATCGCTTCCCGCACTAAGATGGAAATAGATGCCCCAACTACAAAGCTCAAGCCTAAAATTAAATAGGGTATGTCCGGTAAAATACTGGCTATTGCCAGCATAGCGATCGCTAATAAGAGCATCAATAATTCTACAAACCTGGGCGGGTTGTATTGGCTAGATAGAATAAAGCTGTTGAACCAAAAAGACCAAAATCTCATATTTCAGTGCTGAGTTAGGAGTTAAGAGCGGAGCCGGAGACGCTCCGCCTCCGGTTAGGAGTTGTGAGTTATATAGACAGTGCTAAGTGAAGAATTAAAATTGTGAGATATGAAGCAGCTTTCCATTCAAAACTCTTAACTCTTAATTCTTCACCGGAGGCGGAGCATTTCCGGCTCCGCTCCTAATTTTTAACTTCTAGCCCCTAACTTTTGACCTGTGCCGTTTTTTTGTGCAGTATCACTTTCTGGTAATTCTACGCCAAAGACGCGGCTAAAAACTTTGGCGACTTTGTAGCCAGAATCAATCGATTCTAAGGGGTCTTTCCGCAGCCTGTGACGCAAGCATAGGGTAATCACACGGCAGATATCATCAACTGTAACTTCAGTGCGTCCTTCATAAGCTGTTAAGGCTTTGGCGGCGCGGTTACTAACTATGTCACCCCGCAAACCATCTACATCCAGTTCTGAGCAGACTTCAGAAATTTTTACCCGCAGATCATAGTCAAGTTTCACTTCTGGCAAAAGCTGTTGAGCATTGACAATTTGCTGTTGCAATGCTTCTTGCTGGGGTTTGTACTTTTCGAGAAACACTAGAGGATTTTGGTCAAAATCCGCCCGTTGTTCCACGATTTGCACCCGCAAGGCTGGTTCTTTTACGGTGTGAATTTCTGCGTGCATCCCAAAGCGATCGAGCAGTTGCGGGCGTAGTTCGCCTTCTTCTGGGTTTCCAGAACCCACAAGAACGAAACGCGCTGGGTGACGGATAGAAATACCTTCCCGTTCTACAGTGTTCCATCCACTCGCGGCGGAATCTAGTAGTACATCTACGAGGTGGTCATCTAGTAAGTTGACTTCATCCACATAAAGAATGCCTCGGTTAGCCTTTGCCAGCAGTCCTGGTTCAAAAGCTTTGACACCTTCAGATAAAGCTTTCTCAATGTCGATTGTGCCACAAACTCGGTCTTCTGTAGCTCCTAGCGGCAGGTCTACCATTTGGACTTTTTTGTGAGCTACAGGAATTTCCGCCCCTTGTTCTAACAGTTGGCGGACTTCATCGCTCATCAAGTCGGGGTCGCTAGGGTCACTATTGAAGGGGTCATTGGCAACCACAGAAATTTCTGGCAGCAGATCCGCCAGCGCCCGGATAGTTGTGGATTTCCCGGTGCCGCGATCGCCCATGATCATTACACCACCAATTTTGGGGTCAATCACGTTCAACAGGAGCGCCAGTTTCATTTCTTCCTGGCCCACAATTGCCGTAAAAGGAAATACCACGCGACGCGCAGTTGCCGTGGATTGAGCAGTTGGACTCACTAAATTACCTTAACAATATTTTTCTTATTACAGTTCTCTATTGTGACACAGGTGGGGCATGGGGGAATGTGAAGATCGGGGGCAGGGGAGCAGGGAGCAGGAAAATTTTACCTTGTGCCCCATTCCCCATTCCCCATTCCCCATTCCCCATTCCCCATTCCCCCATTCCCATACCAATATCTATGGGCACAAATGCCTACTTGCTGCGTCAACTATCTTAATTTGTCTGCTTTAGTTTTTCTGGTGCAAAAGTTCCATTCATAAGCAAGGAACGAACAACTACCAACTCATCAGTTCTGTACTAAGCATAAATACTTGTAGACTATATGGTTAGTAGATTCAATCGTAAAAGCGAACAATGGCATGTGTGGGTAGCTAATGCATCATTCAAATCTATGAAATCACCTTTTATTGTTCAAACTTGGCGGCGACTACTCAAGTCTGTTTTTCCGATTCTCATTTTAATATCCTTTTTTACTGTATTGTTGGTGGACAGTTTCACCCCTGCGATCGCACAGTTACCCCGTCAGGAAATTCGCGGGGTTTGGATGACCAACAATGATTTTGACACCCTTAAAAATCGGGACAAAGTGCAGGATGCGGTGAGTCAATTACGACGGCTGAACTTTAACACAATCTATCCTGTAGTTTGGAATTCTGGCTATGTAATGTATCCCAGTGCGATCGCACAACGTGCAGGTATTCAACCTTTTGTCTACAAAGGTTCAGATGGACATGATATTCTTGCAGACCTGATTAACCAAGCCCATCGCAAAGGATTGCTGGTAATTCCCTGGTTCGAGTTTGGTTTTATGGCTCCCCCAACCTCAGAATTGGCAATGAATTATCCTGATTGGTTCACACAAAAGCGGGATGGTAGCCAAACTTCAATCAGTGCGGCTGGTGAGGTTATGTGGCTTAATCCGTTCCATCCAAAAGTGCAACAGTTTATCACTAATCTAGTGCTAGAAACTGTTACCCAATATGATGCCGATGGCATTCAGTTTGACGATCACATGAGTTTGCCTCACGAATTTGGTTACGACCAATATACAGTTGCTTTGTACACCAAAGAAACGAAGAATCCTCCCCCAACTAATTCCCAAGATGCAGCATGGGTAAAGTGGCGGGCAGATAAAATTACGGCGTTCATGGTACAACTTAACCAAGCTGTGAAACAGAGAAAACCCCAGGCGATTTTCTCTGTTTCTCCTAATTACTATGATTTTGCTTACAAGTTTCACCTGCAAGATTGGCTGGGTTGGATGCGGCACAATATTGTAGATGAGTTAATCGTGCAAATTTATCGTCCGGATCTGCAAAGTTTTGTGGCTAATATTTCCCGCCAAGAAATTCAAGAAGCACAACAAATAATTCCAACTGGAATTGGCATTATGGCAGGATTACGAAATAATCCAGTTCCTATGCAGCAAATTAAGTCTCAGGTGCGGGCTGCTCAAGAACGCGGTCTAGGCATAACTTTCTTTTATTATGAAAGTCTTTGGAACGATGCTCTAGAACCCTTAAACGAGCGGCAAGCTGGATTTGCAACTCTCTTTCGATCTCCCGCACTCCGCGCCAGAATTGAATAACTTTTCTGTTAAATTTGAGTTTGGCGAAGTTCATAAAATTCACTTTCAGGATTTACGCAAAGGTAAGTATTTTCGTTATTGCAAGCGTTGACTTAGCCTCTCGGAGAGAAGCAAAGTAATCTCGTCAAAACTGGGATTGCTTCACTAGGCTATGTTTCACTTGCAATTTTTTATGGCTAATAGTGCGTGTAGCCCCTTTGCAGCTTGTCATCAGACATCGCCAGTTGTCCTTAAAAGCTCAGATTTAGCATTAAAGATTACAACGTTTCAATCTAATTTTTATAGGATTCCTTGAAATAGGCAATTTGAGATGTTGAATTCAAGTAGGAGTCGCTAAAATCTATACATCTGACCAAGTATTTCCATTGCCAAATGACAACTCCAATACCTTATTACATCTCTCGCAAACAGGCTCATGACTTTCTGGCTAAGTTTGCCAAAGCACTGGGAACTCCAGAATCTACCCCACTACTGTTTCAGAGTCAGTCGGTAAAAACGACTGAAATGAGTGAGGCTGCCATATATGCCGTTATGACTCGAATTATGTTACGTTGTCTAGCCGTCTAAATATTTACTTTATAAATGGTCTCTAAGAGCTATTCCAACATACCTGAAAAAAACATCCACTCTTGATTATCCAGTATATAGAATATTAGACTCTAAAGGTTATTTGATAAATTATGTTAAACGACAAAAAAATAAGTTAGTAAATGAAGGAGTTAAGGTTTTATTTGAGACAGATTTAGTAAGTAATTTAAACCAAAAATTTTGGAGATATTAAATATTATCTTTGTGAAGATGACAATATCTATTTAGAATAAACATGATTGTAAAATTAGTGGTATTTGCAATACTATCTTATATTTTGGTATAAAAATATTTCATTTAATTAAGATAGATAATCCCTATTTTTAATTTGTTTAGATGTAGCTTCCATAAAGTCGATAAAAACTTTTATGAGCTTATGAATTCCCTCGCTACCCCCAGCAATTAAACCTCCTGTCAGCAATGCATCTAAACAACGGAAAATAACTACTTGTATTGGATTATCTAAATCAATAACTACAAGTGGCTCGATTGAACGAATACCTATTGCGCTCATTAAAAGACCGAATAAAAGAGATGTCCATAGAGCAATTGTTCGTGTATCAGATTTATAAGCTGCTCTTTGCTGCTCTTTTTCATTGATATCATCAATTTGTGGTTTGAATATTTTTAATGGTTCTTGTTGGTTTTGTATAAAATTTTGGATGATTTGCTGCTCTAAACTCATTCCTTCAGGCGGGAGTCCACTAATTTGATTGGGTTCTAAAGAAGGAAATTGCTTCTGTTGTACTTCCATAAGACTGATCTTTTCAGACAGTAGAGCCTTTTTTTGTTGAATACTAATATCTAATTGTTCAACGTATGGGCCCCGCCAAGTAGTTATAAAAACTTCTAAAGAACGCTCTAACAACAAAGAAATAAATAGTTGTAAGGTGAGTAGCTGGATAATATCATTAAGCCCAAATGGTTTTAAAAGGAATGGTTTAGATGATAACCAAGTTGACAAAGTTACTACTAGAAAACTAATTATAATTAATACAATAAATATAGGAGATTCTGGTGAAAGCTTTAGCAACGTATTTATACTCCTGTTTCGCGTCACAATATTTAACACAGCCTAGAGGTGATAACTACACCTGCTGAGTAACTTAACAACGTTAATTTGATAGAACAGTAAATAATTTATTAGCCGGCTCTTTTTTCCAGAAGTGTGATATGGTAAGCGACTGTAGAAGCGATGTTTTCAACGGGCTACGCCTACGCACAGGGTAATCTAATGGTTCGTGACACCAGAGCCAAGCTAGCCTAAAACTATTGCTATACAAGTATTCCAGAGGAAAATGTCAGACTTCAAATGCACTGCGCCAAGCATACATGGCGCGAAAAGGTGCGTTGGAGAAAGAGGGCGATGGTAAAACAAACAGTAACCATAGCATCAACTAAAAACCCCTTCAAAGTTGAAGGGGTTAAAGTAATTTTTGGTAATGGGATAGAGATTAGGGGGATAAAGCAGCTTTTCCTGCTTTGTGAAGCATTTTCTTGTCAAAGCAACGAGATAATAGTACAACATTTCATAAATCCGTTACGAACCTCTGCAACTTTGTACTTAGTAAGATAAATCATTAGTATTGTCGAATGATGTCAGCTGCGACTCAACAGCATTTAAGTAATCTATATCATTCAAAGCTTGTGCTGGTAACATTTTAGCGTTGACAGCAGCTTTAACCACATCTAGTGCAGTCAGGCTTCCTGTTTGGTATTGAGAAACCAAAGCACTGCCACTAGGAATACCCTGTGCTTTCAGGTTGCCTTGATAAGCTACAAATGCAGCATTAAAGGGTTTGAGGTAGCTGACGTTCGTAGAATGAGTGGGTAAATTGTTAAATTTGATAGCTATAGGTTCGCCACTATTGTTAGTAGCTATTTGAGCGCCACCAATACCAGGTAATAAAGCAATAGAAGCAACAATGAATACAGAATCTACCAAAGTGGAGAGTTTCATAAGATTATTTTTAGTTAGAGTAAAGTGCAATTAGTATTCTTGAGTAATAGAGTCTGATTTTTTATCAGTATCAACTTCCTGCACTTAGGTCACCTGAACGGTTGATTTATTCCTCACCCATTCGGGTGAGCTAATTGAGCACAAGAACTGAAAAAATAAACCGAAAGCAAAATTCAGGA
This sequence comes from Nostoc sp. UHCC 0251, assembly GCF_034932245.1. Classification (NCBI taxonomy): domain Bacteria; kingdom Bacillati; phylum Cyanobacteriota; class Cyanophyceae; order Nostocales; family Nostocaceae; genus Nostoc; species Nostoc sp. UHCC 0251. The sequence goes on along the minus strand of NZ_JAYGHD010000338.1, from coordinate 756 downwards.
CAAGCTTGAACAGATTGAACAGATATATATTTAACTGAGGCAATCTAAAAATTTATGCAGCGCTGTTACTTAGTTTTAGGCGTAGCCCAACACAGGCATCATAGCTAAAAGCTTGGTTACGCGAGTGACCAGGCTTTTTTGTAACAATTGCCTGCAATAGGCGCGTAAGCCCTGTGTGAATGAATTATGTAATAGAACTGGAGAGCGTAGGCGCAGCCCGTCGTAGACATCGCCTTTCTTTTTAAAGTTTGTAAAGTAACCCTACTATATATGTAATTGTATGCATGGGTAAGAGAACCCAAGGATGCGATGCCTGGGTTGGCTTAATATACACACTTTTTACCTTTAAATAAGTAAAGCTGATAAAACTCATCAGCTTTACTGAAGTAATAAAAGTTGATTAAATTTTGTAAAGCATTGTAAAGTAGATTCACAGGCAAAGACAAACGAGCCTGATTCATAAACAACTAACCGCACTTATAAAACAATGACAACAACCTTACAGCAGCGCTCAAGCGCCAACGTATGGGATAGATTCTGCGAATGGATCACCAGCACCAACAACCGCCTCTACATCGGTTGGTTCGGCGTACTAATGATCCCTACCCTGCTAGCCGCCACCGCTTGCTTCGTAATCGCCTTCATCGCCGCACCTCCAGTAGACATCGATGGAATCCGTGAACCTGTTGCAGGTTCCTTAATCTACGGAAACAACATCATCTCCGGTGCAGTAGTACCTTCCTCCAACGCCATCGG
>NZ_JAYGHD010000337.1:17686-24338 GCF_034932245.1 Nostoc sp. UHCC 0251 | reverse complement strand
GTTTCTTGAATCCTTTGCCAGCAAGCATTTCAAGACTTAACGGGAAAAGTCAGATGTAATAAGCCTTGTTTACTACATTTAAAGGGAGTTTTAGCTGTGACATTTGTATTAAGTTCTGAAAACGTTTTAGAGTACTTAATTAACAAGAAGTTATTTTTTCAACAAGAGCAAGCTTTAAGCAAAGTCGAGCTAAAAGATGCCAAGAACTTTAATCTATTAGTGAGCTTACAAGATAATCGCCAACTGCTAGTAAAACAGGAGCGTCACGATCGAGAAGGGAAAACTGCGGGTGAATTTTTGAGTGAATGGCTAATTTATCAGTTCTTTCAAGAAACTCCTGAACTTAGTCACATCCAGTTAATGCTTTCAGAGGCTTTACATTTTGATGCAGAGCATTCTGTTATTATTTTTAACTACTTCAATGACTATCTTGATCTAGCCGATTTCTATACAAAGAAGAATATTTTCCCACCCGCGATCGCAACTTCAATCGGCGTAGCTTTAGCTACAATCCATCGTGCTACATTCAACTGTCAAAAATATCAAGAATTTTTTTCTCAGCAATCTGAGGATGTATCTAGTGAACAAGCTTTTAACTTTAATCTTGGACTAGAACGAATTAGTCCTGAAGTTTTTGGTCTGATTCCCGCAGATGGTTTTAAATTCTTTGCTCTCTATCAACGATACGATAGCCTTGGACAAGCGATCGCAGAACTCATCACTGCTTTCGAGGCTTGTTGTCTAACGCACAATGACCTAAAGCTGAACAACATTCTTTTGCACAACGATTGGGAGCAAACTATTTCTCAAGCAGAGCAATCGAGTCATAGTATTATTCGATTGATAGATTGGGAACGCGGCGCTTGGGGAGATCCTGCATTCGATTTAGGAATGCTCATTGCCAGTTATCTACAATTTTGGCTTGGTAGTTTGGTTGTTAGCAAAGCAATCAATATCGAAGAATCTTTACGCCTAGCGATGACACCGCTTGAGGTAGTTCAGCCTTCTATTGCAGCTCTTACTCAAGCTTATCTTGGTAATTTTCCAGAAATTTTAGAGCATCGCCCTGATTTTTTGAAACGAGTCGTGCAATTTTCTGGTCTTGCCCTAATTCAACAAATTCAGGCAATGCTTCAATACCAAAAATCCTTTGGCAATACAGGTATCTGTATGCTTCAGGTTGCTAAAACTTTGTTGAGTCGCCCTGAACAATCAATCCTAACTGTTTTTGGAGTGCCAGAATCTGAACTCACTCACCTAAGCCGTTCTCCCGTTTAAGTATTTTTAGTTGCACCTAAACCATTATGCAATTACTAGATTCTCTTCAAAGTCAACTGTTAACTTCTGCGCCAAATCGAGTACTGGATTCTCTTCAAGATATTGCCAATCATGTTCAAATCCAGTCGAATTTTTGTATTAGCCATCCAGCTTACAAACCTTTTGAAATTTCTACTGAGGTAGTAACTCGTTTTCAACGAATACCTTCGGATCTCCAGAATAAATATCTGAGTCTACAACTGCAAAGTTTTCTCTACGGCATCTATTACAACGGCTCTATGCAAGCTGCCTTAGCAGAAGATGCAAGTCTAGCACTTCATCAGAATTTAGAGAACAATACTTTTCTAGGAGTAGACCTAGAGTTTTACGATCGCCTGCATAAAAGCAATACCGGAGAAGGCTACTTTGACCCAGGTTGGCAGGTATTGCGGCAAGAAAGTGATGGTAGTCTCGCCGTGAGAAAGGATGGTTTGACTTTGCATATTGAGCGCGATCGCCATTTAAAGCCTACCGAACAATCAGCGATCGCAGGTAGCTTAGTGGCTATCCGTATGCCTCGTAATCTAGTTCAAAACGGGTTTTACATGGCTGTTAGCGATGCCGGCCCAGACACTTATCCTCAGACAGTCAGAGTTTACTTTAACTTGACACCTGAAGGTGCGATCGCACTCATGGAAAGCCTGACACGGCAATTAAACCAAATCAGAATTCCTTTCGCCTTTAAAGTCCTATACAACCCTTCTGATTACGGACGCTATGACAGTGGGGTTCTCTACTTTGAGAAAAGCAATTATGAAGTAATTCGACAAGTGCTAAAAAGTTTTTATGCAGAAATGCTATCGTATTTTCGCACAGAAGTACCCCTGTTTACAAAATTACTTGCCCCTGGAATTGCTTTAGCAGAAGAACCAGATTTCAAATTTGCTGAGTCTGAAAGTTTTGGGATGAATCGCTGTCAAATTGTTGCCAATGGTTTGCTGTCAGCTAGACAAAAAGAGGACGAATCTCCAGAAACTCGGATGGCATTTATCCGCCAACATTTCTCTATGTTCGGGATTGACTGGCAGCGTGCCTACCTCAATGCCAACTCTGAAGACATCTACACCCCGTTAAATCTATGAAACTAACCGATTTCGCGCCGCCAGCTGTCAGGTTTGCCGAAATGAGATAATGTAGTAATGTAAATTATTTTTGTACTACATCAGGGAGGAAAAATGATGACTGAATTGCTAGCCGTCCGGGTTCCCTTCAAAAACTCAACCAGAACAAGGCGCAGAGATTTTCGTTCAGTCCTCCATTTACAGGAATGATACTCGAATTTATAGACACTAGAGAAATTCATCTACAAAAGTGTCCGCCTCTGTGCGCCTTGTGTATAGCAAGCAGCACACATCGAGGAAATATCAATGAATTTGGATTGTTTAGGCTGGAGTGACTTTTTTACTCACAGTTTTGCACCTTATAGCCAACAAGGTTTTAATGTTGGTAGGGTTGCTATTGAATACAGAAATACTTACATCGTCTATAGCGAACAGGGAGAACTAATAGCAGAAGTTGCAGGTAAACTGCGACATCAAGCTACCCAACCGCAAGACTTTCCCGCCGTTGGCGACTGGGCGATCGTTCAGGCGCGAGAGTCAGAAGGACGCGCTACTATCCACGGAATTTTGCCGAGAAAAAGCAAGTTTTCCCGAAAAATCGCTGGTAGTAAAACCGAAGAACAAATTGTTGCAGCTAACGTCGATACGGTATTCTTGGTTTGTGGACTTGATAGCGACTTTAGCCTCAGAAGAATTGAACGCTATCTGATTTTGGCTTGGGAAAGTGGTGCAAATCCAGTCATAGTTTTAAATAAAGCCGACTTGTGCAACTCTTTAGATGAGTATATATCTGAAGTCGAAGCCGTTGCCATTGGTGTACCAATTCTGGTATTGAGTGCCACCACTAATCAAGGATTGGATGCCTTGAAATCTTACCTCCAAGCAGGACAAACAGTTGCTTTGTTGGGGTCTTCTGGTGTGGGAAAATCTACTATCACCAACCAACTTAAAGGTGCATCAGTGCAAGCTGTGCAATCAGTGCGTCGCGGTGATGACCGAGGTAGACACACGACTACAAATCGAGAATTAATATTACTGCCGACAGGCGGCTTAATTATCGATACCCCAGGAATGCGAGAAATTCAAATTTGGGCAGGTGATGAAAGCTTGCAAGGAACCTTTGCAGACATCGAAACCTTAGCCGCAGAATGCCGTTTTCGTAATTGCCAACACAACAACGAACCCGGTTGTGCAGTGCAAGAAGCATTACTTAAGGGAGAACTTGATTATTCAAGATTTCTCAGCTATCAAAAATTGCAAAAAGAACTCAACTATCTTGTCCGCAAACAAGACCAACGAGCGCAATTAGCTGAGAAAGAACGTTGGAAGAAAATCAATAAAGCTATGCGAAATCATCATAAGCGTTGATGATGTTGGGATGAATAACTGATTTTCTTGTGGGACGGGGATAGCACCCGTCCTTTTTTAGCAAAAACTAAGTTCGACTTTTGGCTACTTTTGATTATGATGCAGTACCTTTAGCCTGGATTGTAGGAGAGTTTTTTTATTTATGGACTCAAATCAGCAACAAAATTTTTTCACGTTCGATGGAGATGTTGGCGGTACTGCTGGATACGCCGGGATTTCGGCGACATCTGATGCTAGTAAAGCAGCTATTGCTGCGGGTGAATACCTCAACGACTCACGGCTCTTGAACCAACTGACAGAGCACGTGTATAAACTTTTGCTAGAAGACCTGCGATCGCAGCGCGAAAGACTAGGTAATTATAATTCACAAAGGTGGTTGTGATGGCTACAGGCGCTAATAACGGCAACATTACTCACGAATTAAATTATGTCACTACTAATCGTTTCTACGTAGAGATAGACAGTTCTATTGCTGCATCTTTCGCTGAATGTTCAGGATTAAGTATTCAAATTAAGAAAAATGTTTTTCAGGAAGGTGGTGTCAACGATCAGCAAAGAATTTATTTAGGTCATACAGAATTTTCAGACATAACTCTTAAACGTGGAGTTACCGATCATCCAGGTTTTTGGAACTGGATGAATGCAGTTTTTGATGAAAACAAGAAAACATCTCGACGCAATGTCAACATTTTGATTTTCAATCAAGCTGGTGAAACGATGATGAGTTGGACTTTAATTGGCGCTATTCCCATAACCTGGAAAACACCTTCGCTCGAAGCAGATGGGAAGGCAGTTGCAATTGAAGAATTAACTTTAGCTTATGAAGGTGTACAAGTTGCAAGAGCTACAGGAGGAGGCACTACTGTACAACGAAATCAAAAAACAGGATATTTCGTTTCTAGCTAATTGGCTATTTTTCAAATATAACTATGCAAATTATTCAATCTACCTTAGGAAACAATGTTCATCCTCTTGGGATAATATCATTTTTATCTAATTCTCATAAGATGGGATTTAGACAAGAGTCTCATTTTCTGCATTCACGCAGTAATTTTATCAGTCCCATACACAACAAAGCACCATTAGTCACATCCTCGAAATTTTCTTTATCTCGTGAACACGAATCGTCGATCCAGCAATTAATAGGTTGGGATAGTTGGGATAGTCAGGATATAAATAGTGAGTTTCCATTACTTGAGGTTGATTCTTTTAATTCCATAGATACACCAGAAAAGAATAACCTTAATAGTAGCGCATCAGTAAAAAACATTATTCCAGAAATAATGCCAACTCGCATTGATAAAAATATTAGTAATGATGCATTATCACAAATAAATATTAAAAGCAAATCTAAATCAAAAAAAAATAAGAAATCTCAACAGCCAGCAGAAAAAAAATCAAAAACGAAATCTAATACTAAAAAAACAGTTCAGTTATCAGCACCTAACAATATTAAGCAATTTATTGATGAAAGCAACATTCCTATTAATTTTAATGAAGACGGCTTATTAGCATCAGATAAACATCTGTCTGTTGAAGCTAATTCGGAAATACCCAAAGCGCAACTCGATATCACTTCAGATAACACTACAATTGAACCTTATTTTGTTAATGATATAACGGAATACACTTCGCCGATTATTGAAGATAAATCGACTTCATTCAGCAATTTGACTAACGATGAACTGCAATTAAAATCTGAGTTACCATCTAGTTTGCCTAGTGCAGAGTCGTTTATTGTAGAAAGCATTTTGCAATCTGAAGAAAATATTGAATTAAAACAAGATATAAGTAGATTAGTGGAAGATTCGTTTATAGATTTTCCTTTGCATAATAATAAAGAAAAACTTCCACCGTCTAAAAGCTTTACTAATAATGAAGAAAAAGTAATCTCTGAAACATCAGAATCAGCCGATATCTCAGATATGCCAATCAGCCTAACGCCATCAGAAAAAAATATTAAAATATATCAATCTCCTTCTATAGGTGAAAATAAAAATACTGATAATAAAACAAATTCAATCCAACCAAAAAACGTTTCACTAGGCTTAGATTCTCCATTGCTCTCGAAAGAATCATCACCTACAAACAGCAATTCTGAGGCAATTACATCCCTTGAACCAAGTTTAATATTAGAAAATACCTCAAATGACTTTTTCATAGATAATGCTGTGGCTGATAATTCTCTAGAAAATACAGCTTTATCATCAGAACTTATCTCACCTGATATTGATAATACAACTCCTTCTTTGTCAAATAATGAAAATACAATAGAAACGCATAAGTATACGCCTAAAACGTATGTTGCTGTACCCAATCCTGAGTCTTCAATTACAAAAAAAACTATTAGAGTACAACAAGAAGTTGACTCTAGTGTTACAAGTGAGTCTCCAGCTAGTGCGCCTGTTCAGTTAACACCTACACCCGCTGATATTGAAGACATGCCTAGTTTGTTGACAAACTCTAATAATAATGAACAGTTAGTCAATTCAGAGTCACAATCTACTATGGCGGTTAATGTTTCAGATGTCTCAGCAAATGTGACTTCACTGGAGCATAACAGTAATAGCAATGTTGAGAATACTACCAACGAGTCTACAGAAAATCAGCCCATTTTGGCATTACCTGAAATTGGTGAAACTAGGATATCTAATGACAACCTGCTAGATGTCTACGCACCACTTTCAGCTACATCACCTGAAATTAGTGAAACTGGGATATCTAACGACAAGCCGCTAGATGTCTATGCACCACTTCCTAAAACATCGCCTGAGATTGCTGAAACACCAGTATTTAGCGCCACATCACCTGAAATTGGTGAAACTGGGATATCTAATGACAAGCTGCTAGATGTCTACGCACCACTTTCAGCCACATCACCTGAAATTAGTGAAACTGGGATATCT
>NZ_JAYGHD010000337.1:0-17586 GCF_034932245.1 Nostoc sp. UHCC 0251 | reverse complement strand
CCACTTCCCGCCACATCACCTGAAATTAGTGAAACTGGGATATCTTATGACAAGCCGCTAGATGTCTATGCACCACTTTCTGAAACATTGCCTGAGATTGATGAAACACCAGTAGTTAGCGCCACATCACCTGAAATTAGTGAAACTGGAATGTCTAATGACAAGCCGTTAGATGTCTACGCACCACTATCTGAAATTAGTGAAGCAGCAGTAGTTAACGCCATACCACCTGAGATTACTGAAACTACAAGTATTTTTAGGGAAATTATTGACAATGAACAAACAGCAGAATCAGAATTTACCTCTGCGGTAACAAATCCAGAGGTATCAACAAAAGTTGATAACTCAGATAAACTAACCTCCCCACAAAATGAGGTAGGCACAACACCTGAAGTTGAGCAAAATACAACCATTGAAAATTTGCCAGCACCTAAAGGTTATGCTACTGGTGGTCATGTGACAGACTCCCACGTTGAAAATCGTAAGCATATAGCACCCTCGGATACTGTACCTGCAATGCTTACGCCTGGGGAGTTTGTAATTAATACCAGGGATGCACAAAAGAATTTACCTCTACTACATCACATCAACACTGGTGGAATACCGCAAGATATTATCCTTCCAAGTTTACAGATACCCAATTCCACAGAACCAAAAGAAAAAACTTCTCCAGAAACTCCGACTAAAGTCGATTCTTTTCCAGACACTTCGTCACAGCTAAAAAGTAATGAGACTCATTCGCCTCAGATATCCAATTCTTTAATTCCTTCTTCCTTGGGGTTGGATATTGGAAAACACAAGCTTTCCATGCTCAATTCTCCACAGCTTAATCCTCTTCAAAAGGAAACAATAGATACAGGTGAAGCTTCACCCCAATACTCATCGCCTCCCCTGATTTTCCGAAAGGCAAATTCTACCACTAACACATCTTCCGAATGGTCAAATACACCTTCTCAATGGTCAAGTGTAGAAGATTTACTAAATGCAAATAATGATGAATCAACTAGTTTCAACTTTAATCATGGGAAATCTAATAGCCAACGTCATGAATTTTCTCGTGTTTCAGAATCACCACAAACTTTTACTAAACACCTTCCTCCACCTAGAGGCTTTGCTGATGGTGGAGAGGTCGCTCCACCCGACATATCTACAAAAATAGAACCGATAACTGAGACGATAGAGAGCGCATCCTCGCCTTCTGAAGAAGATAAGGATGATACGGCTAATCTTGAAGCTCTAGCTCGTGAAATTTATAACAGATTACGACAACGGATAGAAATTGAGCGAGAGCGTCATGGTGGTTACTCAGGTAGATTACCTTGGTAAATTCCCATTCAATAATTAATTTTTGGAGAAATATTTAAATGGCAAGTCCCGCAATTATTGTTATTCAAAAGCGTCAACCGCAACTTGAGAAAGCCAAACTTATAGCTTATAACGGTGAAGCACCAGATATTGAATTAATGTTTAATCCCACAGAACTTAGTTTTGCTCGGACTGTTCATTGGCAAAGTGACCAAGGTAATAGAGGAACTACTCTACTTCCGAAAGTGAATTTTTCTGGAGTTGAACCTTACAAATTCACATTGAAGCAGTTACTTTATGATAGTTATGAAACGAAAGAATCGGTGATGAAAAAGTATATAGACAACATTAAGAAAGGTGTAGAAACTATCGATGGCGCTCCTGACAAGCGCCCGCCTGTTTATATATTGACATGGGGATCGGAGTATTTTTATTGTGTAATCACAAGTCTAACTTACACTTTAAATATGTTTCTGAGTGATGGTACACCAGTAAGAGCATTGGTAGATATAGCATTGCAAGAAGTAGATAAAAATAACCTTCCTGGAGGACGTGAATCTGCTTCTACAGGCGATGCTCGTCAGGCAGATCAAAGGCTGGGGTAATACTAATAAATCAAAATAGCCAAAGTGATAAAGTAGTATTTATCACTACTTTATAATTAAAAGCTGCTCTGAACATTTCATAGTTATAAAATAATAGTTATGCCTCTTAAAAAAAGCCTTTATCTAAGCGAACCTAAAATCGAGATAGAAGGAAAACCAGCTTCTGGTGAATTAATAAAGGATTTGTTGCAAATCACAATAGAAGAAAGTCTTCATTTGCCAGCAATGTTTACGCTAGTCATACATAATAGCTATATTCCCGCATCTGACCGAGCAGAAAGCAAGCCTTGGCGACATGAGCAGTTATTTAAGATTGGCAAAAAGGTGAAGTTGGGTTTTACTTCGAGTACTACTCAAGATAGGAATTTTCAAGAGGAGGTAGAACAATTTTTAATTGAAGGTGAAATTACAGCGATGGAAGTTCACTTCAATGAAAAATCTGAAGCTGATATTATTGTTCGAGGTTATGATATTTCTCATCGTCTGCATAGAGGTCGTTACAATCGTTCTTTCTTAAATGAAACTGATAGTGGGATAGTCAAAAAGATAATTAAAGAAGTAGGTATAAGACCTGGCAATATAGAGGCAACTGGTGAAGTTCACAAGTATGTTTTCCAAGAGAATCAAACTAATATGGAGTTTTTGCGGGAAAGGGCTGCCCGCATTGGTTTTGAATTATTTATTACAGACGATCAACTTAATTTTTGCAAACCAAAAAGTCAAGAAGCTTTATCACTAGAATGGCTACTTGATATTAGTAAATTTAGTACTCGCGTTACCAGTTCTGAGCAGGTGAGTTCTGTGGAAGTGCGGGCTTGGGACTATACCCAGAAAAAATTGATTAGCGGAACGGCCAAGAAAGAGAAGCAAATAACCGAGACAGGTAATCAGCTAGGAAGTAGTACCAGTAATGCATTTGCTAATCTTAATTCCCCTAAAATGATTGTTGTAGATAAACCTGTTGCTAGCAAAAAACAAGCAGAGACGATGGCTCAGGCTTTATGTGATGAACTGGGAGGAGAATTTGTTTATGCAGATGCCAAAGCAGAAGGGAATCCTAGAATTCGTCCTGGACGGGTTATTGATCTTAAGGGTATGGGCGATCGCTATAGTGGTAAGTATTATGTTACAGAAACACGCCATTTCTTTAGTCAGCGAGTTTATCAAACTGATTTCAGCGTGCGGGGACTACGTTCTGGTAGCTTATTCACAACTCTATCTCCAGAAAAACGTCTACAGCCATCTGAGACTTTATTGGTAGGAATTGTGACTGATAACAAAGACCCAGAGGGATGGGGTAGAGTGAAGGTCAAGTTTCCCACTCTCACAGAAGAACATACAAGTGACTGGGCGAGAGTTGTAGCTGTGGGAGCAGGCCCCAAGAGAGGTTTCGACTGTTTACCAGAGGTGAACGATGAAGTTTTGGTAGGTTTTGAGCATGGCGATATTCACCGTCCCTACGTCATTGGTGGGGTATGGAATGGGAAGGATGCACCACCGGAAAGGGTAAATGACTCTGTTACAAATGGTGTAAGATTACGCACCTTTAAAACTCGTGTAGGTCATACTCTACAGTTTATCGAAGCGGATAAAGCAAGTAGTAAAAAAGGTATTCGCCTAGAAACTGAATACGGTCATAAAATATATCTCAATGATAGTCAAAGGTGCATAGAGATTGAAACCAAAGGCGGTCATAGAATCAAAATGGATGATATGGGTAAATCTGTTTCAGTGGAGTCAAAAGGTAATCTGTCATTAGATGCTGTTGGAAATATAGATATTTCAGCCAAGGGTACGATTACAGTCAAAGGTGCATTGATTCGCCTTAATTAATTCGTAATTCGTAATTCGTAATTCGTAATACTCGCCCCCGGCGATAAGCAAGCTACGTAATTTGTAATTTTCGGCGAAACAGTTAATGGAAAACGCTATGGGAGGTTTTGATGAGTAGACCGGCAGCAAGAATTACCGACAATGTAGCGCATCCCTTACCGCCAGTTTTGACAGGAGGACCAGGTAGTCGCAATGTGTTGATTGGGTCTTTACCTGCGTGGCGGGGTGTACTTGCAGCAGCAGTACCAGGTTTACTATCTGCCAAAACAGCTTCTGATGCGACTGTTTTAGCAGCCGAGACTGCTACTAAGGCGGCGGCTGGTACACCAGGGGCACCTGCTGCCCTAGCTGCTGAACAAACTGCAAAGACAACAGCAGCTTCTACTATGGGTAGCGCCATCAGTGTTGCTGCGGCAGGTGCTGATATTCATAATTGCGCCACACCCTCGCCCGTACCTCCACATGGTCCCGGTGTGGTAATTGACGGTAGTAAGACAGTGCTGATTAACAACCTGCCTGCCTGTCGGATGGGCGACACTATTATAGAAGCATTGGGGCCACCAAATAAAATTATCAAAGGCAATCCTACTGTTTTGATTGGCGGCTGATTGGAGGGCAGGGGGCAGGGGGTAGAGGAATAATTCACGAGTATCAAAGACTCGTCCACGAGTAAAAAATACTTGTCTATGAATCTTAATTTATACCAAATTCCAGTTACAAATCATTCTCCCCCTGCCGCCAATACGCTTGGGTTAAGGGCCACTGGTACAAAATTTTGGGTTTTCGAGACGCGATAAATCGCCGTCTCTACAAGTTTTTTGGTCTTATCTGAACTGTATTGTCCTCTGCCCCCTGCCTCTTCAACCTCGACCTTTGGCGAATAGGCTTAAATCTTCTGTGCCGATATCTTTAAAGATATCCATGTAACAGCTGTCTAAGTGCCAGATATGGTTTACGGTCGTCAACGAGCCTATTTGGGAACAGGTTGGGCTTATCCACTGCATTTAAGTGTGCAGGGTGGGATACAACTTAGCCGTGAAGATCAAAAAGTTAAAGAATCTATTTGGATTATCCTCCGCACGGGTGTAGGTGAGCGGGTTTATCGACCTACGTTTGGTTCGCGCTTGTCAGAACTGGCGTTTGCACCTTTGAATAGCGATACCTTACTGCGAATCCGTCTTTATGTCTTGGAAGCTTTAGAAGTTTGGGAACCACGCATTATTATCGATGAAGTTGTCACCGATCCTGACCCTGTGCGTGGCAGAGTGGACATCATCATTAATTATCGACTTAAAGACAGTCCCGATATTTATAGTTTTGTTTATCCTTATTATTTGGTTTCGGCTGGGGAGGAAGCGTGATCCAAATTAAAAATTAAAAATTGAAAATTAAAAATTCAGAAAGCTAAATTTTATCTGGGTTTCTAGGCTTGCATCTGCCACATTCTTTTTTTAAATTGGTATGAACTTTGACTTTTTACCGAAATTACCTTCTTCTAACTTAGACGATCGCGCCTTTGATGATTTGGTGCAAGAATGTATTATGCGTATTCCTCGCTACTGTCCAGAATGGACAGACCACAATCTCAGCGATCCAGGAATTACGCTAATTGAGTTATTTGCTTGGTTAACTGACCAAATGTTGCTCAGATTTAACCAAGTACCTCGCAAAAATTATGTTGCTTTCTTAGAATTACTCGGTATTCGTCTCCAGCCTCCCGCCCCAGCCCGCACGGAATTAACTTTTTATTTAAGCGCTCCGCTACCTGAAGCCTATACTATTCCAGCAGGCTTAGAAGCCTCAACTATTCGTACTGAAACTACAGAAGCTATTACCTTTAGCACAGATTCTCCTCTAATTATCGGCAATCCCCGCATCCAACATTTCTTAACTGCCCAAACCACCGAAGATATTCCCCAATCTCTGCGAGAAAGAGTTACAACTTCATGGACTCGTCAATCTGACGGTTACTGGACAGGTAATGAACAACCGATTTTTGAAGAGGAACCCCAGCCTGGTAACTGCTTTTATTTAGCAATTAATTCTGACGATCCAATAGATGCTAATGTTTTAGAAATTATTTTCCAAGGGGCTGCGGCTACTCCTGCTGGGATTAACCCTAATCAACCACCTCGGAGGTGGGAAGCTTGGGACGGGGAAAATTGGCAAGCTGTTTTATTACAAGAGTCGGATGATAAAACTCGCGGCTTCAGTTTTTACGAAATCGCCCAACAGGGTGGAAACCCGTCTCAAGGTGCAGAAGTACGGCTGCATCTACCTCAAATTTGGCCTGTAGTTAATTTTACTTCTTACCGAGGTCGCTGGTTACGCTGTAGCTTTATTAATACAGAAGCCAATGAATCTGGTTACAATCGTCCACCACGAATTTCTGGTTTAGCAGTGCGGTCAATTGGCGGTACAGTTAGGGCTAGTCACAGTACGCTGATTCTAGATGAGCGCTTGGGAATTAGTGATGGTACGCCCGGTCAGACTTTCCAGTTACAAACAGCACCAATTTTAGAGCGTCGAGAAAGTGAGTATATTTTAGTTACTCCCAGTGGTGGTTTGCCTCAGAAGTGGACTGAAGTGAGAGATTTTGCTGATTCTGGACCGCATAATTTCCATTACACCATCGATTCGATCACTGGTACAATCCAGTTTGGGCCGCTGATTCGGGAACCTAGCCAACTTAAACAGCAAACCCAGGTGCGGAGCCGGCAGCAGACTGCGCCAACAAGAATTCAGCAACCACAACTAGATGATACATCTGTACAAGTTCTAGAAAATAACCAGTCAGAACACCAATATGGGGCAATTCCTCCCCGTGGCTCAGAAATTAAAATAGTTGCTTATCGTACAGGCGGTGGTAGAGAAGGCAATGTTCAAGCTGGGGCAATTCAGTTTTTGAAGTCTGCATATCCTTATGTTGCTAGTGTGATCAATCATGTACCAGCAATTAATGGTGCAGATGCCGAATCGCTGGATCAAGCTGTAATGAAGGCTCCCCGCATCCTCCGCACGCGCGATCGCGCCGTCACTGCCGAAGATTTTGAAGTTTTAACTCAACAGGCGGGTGCAGGTGCGATCGCTCGCGTCCGTTGTTTGCCAGCGAATTCTCGTAGACAAGCTGGTATAGTTAGTTTACTGGTAGTTCCATTTGCAAATACAGATGCGATCGCGCAAGAGAATGGGATGACACCAGAAGAATTTGCCCTCAGTCATGCACTCCAAGAGCAAATTTTGAGTTACTTAGATGAAAGACGATTACTAGGGGTACAAATAGAATTACAGGAACCGAATTACGTAGGTGTTTCTGTACAGACAGAAGTAGCTTTAGAGCCAGCATACAACAACCCTTTTGCCAGCGAAGAAATTCGTCGGAATTTAAGGCGATCGCTATATAAATATTTAAATCCATTAACTGGAGGAATCGACGGCAAAGGTTGGCCATTTGGGCGACCAGTTTATACATCAGATATTGTCGCATTACTGCAACAAACCCCGGGCGTGCGTCATTTAGGCCCCGTCTTGCTATTTCCCATCCGCAAGCAAGGAGAAAATTGGCGACGACAACCATCACCAGAACAGTTAATTGACCCAGGTTCAGAAGGGTTGATATGTTCTTGGGCTGATACCAATCTGCGTTCAAATCACGACATCCAAATAATTCGTAATTCGTAATTCGTAATTTGTCATTGGGCATGGCTCAAGAATCAATCAATAGTTATTCTTCCCCTGCCTCCCCTGCTCCCCCTGCTCCCCCTGCTTCCTCATCCCCCACTCCCTACTCCTATGGTTCAAAGTCGCTCTAGTCCCGCTGTACGCATTCAATTAACGCCAATGCAAATACCCGAAGCTTTACCTGTGGCAGGTTTAGCATTTGCAAATGCGGAAAACATGGATGTGGCTGGACATAGTTTACTCTTGCATCCTGGGCATCCCAGCGAGATGATTGTGCAAGTACAAAACTTAGAACAGCGTCCTTTGCGGGTGAGTTTAAGCGTAGAGGGAAATTTTCCATCTCAGTGGTGTCAGATTGGTACAGAAGGCAGTGAGATCCCGCCTCGGGGACAAATGGATGCTGTCCTTTACTTCTCAATTCCCGACACATTTTTTGAAGACCAAGAAGCGATTGCTCCTGGGAAAAAAGACAAACTAACGCTCAATTTTCGCAGTTTAGTTACTCTACATATAGACCCAGGCACTGACAACGAACAAATCGAGAGAAGCGAGTATTTCGATTTATATATCCGTCCTTACACTGCCTACATGGAATTCTTGCCAATTTTGTATCGAGAAGTGGACTTTATTGGTCGCTTCATGAAAATATTTGAGCAAGCTTTTCAACCAATAGTTGATAGCTACAAAGTCATGTGGGCAAACCTCGATCCTTTGACAGCACCGCAAGCATTACTACCCTTTATGGCTCATTGGGTTGCTTGGCAAGTAGATTCTGTTTGGGATCTCCAGCAACAACGGCGTTTAATTCGCCGGGCAGTAGAACTTTATCGCTGGCGAGGAACTCGTAAGGGATTGCGTCTCTACTTGCATCTTTATACTGGTTTACCGTTAGACGAACATTTACCTAATGAAGCTGATAAACATATTAGTATTACAGAACCTTTTGGCCCAAGTTTCATTATAGGAGACGCTCAATTAGGAAATGCAGTTTTAGCAGGTGGGCAACCATATCACTTTATTGTGCGTTTGCGTACAAATATTTCTAGTGGCATCATCAACGAACAACTTATTGAAAGAATCATAGAACAAGAAAAACCTGCTTTTTGCACCTATGAATTATCTATCGAAAACCCCCCTAGTTAAATAATTCGTAATTCGTAATTCGTAATTCGTAATTCGTAATTCGTAATTAAGAAAAATTAAATAGACTTTTAATCCAAAATCTAAAATCAAAAATCTAAAATTATTATGTCCCATCCTTTCCCCCCTCCACCAATTAAATCTTTAGAACGCCTTCAAGCCGCAGACGGTTTACTAATCAATGCGGAACGGTGGCGCACAGCCCATGATTACCACCGAAATCGGCAAAATGCTCAATATCAAAGTTTAAACCAACCAGGAATTGTCTGCGGTTTAGGCGTTCGAGATGTGACTGCGCCAAGCCAAGTTGAAGCTAGATATCGAGATGGACGTTGGGTGCAAATTCAACCTGGTATTGCAATTGATTTAGCAGGTAATTTAATTGTTGTACCGACTTCTTATGATTTTCCCATTGATTTAGAAGTAGCAAGTGCAGAACCGCTCATGATCTACTTAGTAGTTAGCTATGTAGACCCTGATGAATTGCGGCGCGGACAGCAAAGAGATATTGTTCAAGAAACCTATCGAATTGACCAAAGAAACTCCATACCAGTCAGTTCCGAAATAGAAATATGTCGCATACTTCTGCAACCAGGACATACTGAAGTTAGCCAGCCTGCGGATGCTTTCTTTCCTGGATATAACAATATTGATTTGCGTTATCGCCGTCAGGCACAAATGCGTCCTCAAGCACTTGTGTGTATGGCACAGGCGAATCATAGTGATCCTGAATGTGCGCGTAATTTTTTCAGCCTTTCGTATTTGCTACAAGCAGTAGAACCTCTATATCCCAGTTTGCGAGGAGCTGATGAACCAGGACAAGTTTCTTTAGCAGAAAATATTCAAGACTTTGACATTCTTTATCTGACAGGTGGACAGGCTATATCTTTAAATAGTCTCGAATTTGAATCTCTAAAAAATTACTTAAATTTAGGTGGTGTGCTTCTCGTTGATGCGCCAACAAATGCTAATGCTTTAATTGAGAGTACTCAAGCATTGGCACAACAGTTAGAGAGTCCTTTAAGACCTTTAGAAGAATTGCAACGGAGTCATCCTTTAAGGACAAAACCTTTCTTATTTGCTGCCTTGCCAATGGTTAATCAACAGCAGATTAAAATGTTAATCGGTGGAGGAATTATTTTAGCAATTGGAGATTTAGCAACTGCTTGGGGACTGGATAGAGAATTAAATTTACCCAGATTGACCATTCGTACAGCTCAAGAACTTGGAATTAATATTCTTCACTATGCTTGGAAGCGGCGACAGTTAATTGGTTTGCAACAGGAAGATAATTCAGGGCAGTGGTGAAAGGTAAGTTAGCAGGACTTAAGTATTTTTAAATACAAACAAGACTCAAATCCATGCAGGCTAAGGGAAATACGCTAAATACCCAAAAATGCCTGAAACCCAGATATATCAAAAAATCAAGCAAAATGACGTCAAAGCCTCTATATATACTTTTGAGGAAATTTTGAGCGATCGCTTTTATCCGGGTGAGCCTGCGACAGGTGATTTAATGGATTGAAGAAGGCAGAAGGCAGAGGGCAGTCCCAATGAAACAAGTTTCATAGTCAAGCATGAAAATGCGATGTGAGACTGATCTATTGATCTATATAGATACTCATCGAAGGAGCATTTTCAAGCTAGAAGGAACAAGTCAAAAGGGGATTCAAACCCCTCCTGACTTGGAGCCACTGAACAAGAGTTCAGAGTTCTTGTCTTAAACCCTTACTCCCTTTCGGTCTCTTCTGTGAGCAGGAACCAGAATTCCCTTCTGCCAACTGAGCCTCCTGCCCGACGCTCTCTACGAGACGCTAAAAGCGAACGCGGACTCGCTCTAAGCGTAGCTATGCCGTAGGCTTTACGCTGCGCTATCTGCCTTTCTTGATAAAAGCGATGTCTACGATGGGCTGCGCTTAGGCACTCATGAGAAAGTATTGATCAATTTCTGCCGTAAGTATTTCAAAGTCCACAGGCTTGGTCAAGTGGCATTTAAAACCAGACTTAAGCGCAAGCTCCTTATCCATCTGGCCACCGTAGCCGGTGAGTGCAATCAGAATTGAGCGAGTCAACTTGGGGTCTTTACTTAGTTCCTGTGCAACGGCGAATCCATCCATTTCGGGAAGTCCGATGTCACAAATAATCACTTGAGGCTCAAGCTTCCTTGCAGTTTCTACTCCTGAAATTCCATTATTGGCAATGGAAACTTCATGCCCAAAATGCTCAAGCACTGCTTTTAATGTTACGGCTGAATCGTCGTTATCTTCGATGACTAAAATCTTCAACGATTTGTTAGCCGTCTCTATAATCTCTTGGTCGTTATCCCAATCTGTAACCTCTTCGCACATAGGGAGAGTAACTTTGAATTCTGCTCCCAAATTGATCCCTCTACTTAAGGCTTCAACATTACCACCATGAAGTTCCACAAGACTTTTTACTACCGAGAGTCCCAAACCTAGCCCGCCCCTCGAACGGTCTAAACTCCGATCGGCCTGGGTAAACGGCTCGAATAGTTCTGGTAAGATTGTCGGCTCTATCCCTATGCCTGAGTCTCTTACAGATAAGGCCGCTACACTACCTGAGCCATTTTCACCGGGAATAAATGAAAGATCCACCCAAATCGTCCCATCTGGCTTGGAAAACTTTAAGGCGTTATCAAGAAGGTTCCTAAAGACCTGGAAGAAACGGGTCGGGTCAACATAAGCCCACAGAGGCTTATTTGGCAGGTCTTCTATTACGGTAAGATTCGATTTCTTTATTGCTTGTGCATAGTCATTAAGAATCTGGCGAACCAATTCCACCAGATTAAGCTTCTCAAGGTTTAATGAAATCTTCCCGTAGGTGATGGACGATACGTCAAGTAACTCATCGATCAATTTCGAGAGGTGCTTAATCTGGTGTTGCATCATTAAAACTGTTTCTCCGACTGAGCCAGTCTCGCCCAGTTTCAACTTGAGAAGCTGAACTCCGTTCGAGATGGGGGCAACGGGATTCCTCAACTCGTGAGCTAGCATTGCAATGAATTTGTCTTTAAGCGCGTTTTGGTTCGTAAGTTTCTGGAAAAGTTGAACGTTCGCGATCGCAACTGCTGTAGTATCAGTCAAAATCTCCAGCATTTCTATCTCTTGAGGCGTGGCTAGGTGTTGTGTACTCCAATAGGCTCCGATCGCACCCAATGGATCGGAAACCCGTATAGGAACCATCACTAAGCTCTTGACAAAAGTCACTTTATAGGCATCAATCGGAATTCGAGCATCCTGGTAGATGTCCTCAATCACAGCTGCTTGTTTATTGAGCATTGCCCAACCGGAGATGCAAGACTTGAGAGGAAAACGCATACCTTTCCAAAGTGGCCCAATAGCGTTTTCATCGACATAGTGGCAACATTCACCATCCCGCAGTACAAAAGTTACTCCATCAGCATTAGTGAGATCACGAGCAGCCAAACGCACAATCTCAATAATTTCTTCAATAGTCCGCACACAAGCCAAATCTTTCACGACTAAAAGCAATCTACTATAAGGCGGAATACTATAGCTCTGAGGTGAATTTTGTTTTTCAGAGATGGAGGTTTGTAATATATTTTTCATAAAAAACTCCGAACAAAAGGGATGTCTATATAAAAACTTAGGTAAAGCGGGTAGGTTTCATCAGATACCTACTCTTAATCGTAATCTTAACTTTGATTGTCTAGATATCACATTTTTTGCTTTTATATTTATGAGTATAAATACTGTAATAAAGCTGGGTAAATATTCCGAATTTTACCGAAGAGGCAGGGGGGAAGGGAGCTAAAAGCTTGGGAGAGCAAGCCCTTCCCAAGAGCGTGGAGCAAAGCGAAACATACAAAGCCCCATCCTTCTTTGTCCGCTTGAACTAGGGCAAAGTACAAGCTCCGTCTCACTTTTTCCCAAAGCATTGCGCCCCCTGCTCCCTTGCCTCTTTTTCAATGCAGACAAATTATTTGGCAACTGACCGAAATTAATGGGATACAAGCCCCGTCCTTTTAGGACGGCTTTTTATTGATTAATTCATCAACATAATCCCTAATCTTGTTCTGCCAATCAGGAATATCCTTAAGTGCTTGTTTTTGCCCAATCCGTCCCTTGAAGCAAATGGGTTCGTTATCTAAGGGATTACTACTGGTAAATCCAAGATTGTGTTTTTTTTGGAAAGGCATGTATTAACTGTGTTTATTGGTATACTAATATATAACATGTTAAAAACATTCATGAAAGCCAGATATCAATTCCGTTTCTACCCGACAGACCAACAACGACAGCTTTTAGCTCAGTTGTTTGGTTGTGTTCGCGTGGTATGGAATGATGCTTTGGCTTTGTGCAAGCAGTCTGAAAAATTGCCAAGTAATAACGACTTGCAAAAGTTAGTAATTACCCAAGCAAAGAAAACATTGGAACGTGTTTGGCTGTCTGAAGTTTCTAATATCCCGTTGCAACAGTCAGTTGCGGATCTGGGAGTTGCCTACAAAAACTTTTTTGATTCGCTCAAGGGTAAGAGAAAAGGTAAAAAATTAGGTAGTCCTAAATTCAAAAAGAAAACTAATCAACAGACGGCACGATTCAGAATTGGCGGATTTTCTATCAAAGGGGATGAGGTTTATCTAGCCAAAATTGGTAACGTCAACCCAATTTGGTCTAGAAAATTGCCGTCAGCCCCAAGTTCCGTTACAGTAATCAAGGATTGCTCTAACCGCTATTTCCTGAGCTTTGTAGTAGAAGTTGAGTCTATTGATATTGACGCTAAACACATAAGCATTGGTATTGATTTAGGAATTAAAACTTTTGCTGTGATGAGTAACGGAGAGAAAGCAGAAAGTCCAGACTACTCAAAGCTTGATAGAAAAATTCGCAAACTCCAGAAAAAGCTAGCACGCCAACTCAAGGATTCAAAACGTAGGAATAAAACTCGGATTCAAATTGCAAAGCTGCACAACCAAATAGCAGATGCCCGTAAAGACTTTTTGCACAAGTTATCTACCAAAATTGTTAGTGAAAACCAAGCTATCATTTTGGAAGATTTAAATATCTCAGGCATGGTCAAAAATCATTTGCTTGCTAGAGCTATTAGTTTTCAGGGATGGAGAGAATTTAGAACGTTATGCGAGGCTAAATCGCAGAAGTTTAATAGAGTTTTTCACGTTATAAGCCGATGGGAGCCTACAAGCCAAGTCTGTTTTGAATGTGGCTACAAATGGGGCAAACTCAATTTAAAAATCCGGTCGATTCAGTGCTTAAATTGTGGAACTGAACACGATCAAGATCAGAATGCCGCGAAAAATATAAATAAAGTCGGGATAGGGCATTGCCACGACTCTAAACGGACACAGAGAGAAGGTAAGACTGGTTCTTCAGCACATCTCGGTGAAGTGTCAAGAATCACCGAGACTTTAGTCCGGTGAGTATGTCAAAGATAATATTCAAATCGCTCCCGGAGTTGTTCAACTGTCAAATTTTGAGTCCAGTATTCCACTAGGGCGTGACCAAACGCCCAGGCGTTGCGATCGGGTGAACCGGAATTTTCCAGCAGTAGCGGCCAAAGGGATAGTAATTCAAAGTTGAGCGAGTTAGGGTTAGCTGTATTTAAGAGCGAGAAAAGCTCATATCCCATTTGGAGTTTGCCAATCACAATCGGCAACTGTTCCACGGGAATTTGCTCTGCCAGCATATATGCTAGGGCTGGAGATCCGGTTGACAGGGTAGAAACAAACTGGAGGACGGGACTTTTGAGCAATGCCGTTAGCCCCTGTGTTGTCGCCATTTGGAAGGTGTAATGGTCGATGATTTTGGCTGCGGCGACAGTACGGGCTTCGAGGTTACGCAAAAAGCGGGCGAGACGGAGTTGTTTGGTAGGTGCGATCGCATCTACTAATCCCAACGATAGCGCTTCTATTCCCCAAGCGATTCGACTTGTTTTGCTGTCACCTGTAACCACAGGCAAAACTAAATTGCAGAAGTTCCCCAGGAGTTTGGCACGATACTCAGTAGCTTCTCGAATAGCAATTTCTTTTGGGCGATCGCCCCATTCCCAATCATAAGGCGGTTGCCACTCGCGGATGGGACGCAAACGATCTACTTGAGTGACGATCGCGATCGCAGGTAAATCTGCAACTTCTGCTTTCATGTCTTGCAGAAAGTCTACATCCATTTGCAGCGCAGGATCGAGGGCAGGGGTGACTAACAGCAGTAAATCTGCATTTATGGCATAATCAAGCACCAGATTTCGGAGATCGGCACGGTTAACTTGTTCGTAACCAGGTGTATCCCAAAGCGTCAGAGTTTCTCCACTTTGAGTCTGCCATTGATAATTTTGAATGCGATCG
This sequence comes from Nostoc sp. UHCC 0251, assembly GCF_034932245.1. Taxonomy (NCBI): domain Bacteria; kingdom Bacillati; phylum Cyanobacteriota; class Cyanophyceae; order Nostocales; family Nostocaceae; genus Nostoc; species Nostoc sp. UHCC 0251. The sequence goes on along the minus strand of NZ_JAYGHD010000337.1, from coordinate 2,682 downwards.
GTACTGGGTAAAACATCAACGGCTGCGAGATCCGTCTGAAATAGTGTGTTAATCAGGCTACTTTTTCCCGATCCTGTGCGCCCCACCAGCAGAATATTCACGGGTTTTTGCTCAACCACCTCGGCTGGTTCGGCTTGAGTTAAGATATCTCGGAGTGTTTGGGTTTTTGCCTTGGGTAGAGTTGGTGTGGATACGGTTGCTGAAACTGGTAATGTAGTACGTCCGTAGAGTGCGATCGCCTGTCGGCATAAGTTTCTCAGGGCAGCTTCCCGGAATAACTGGCTCAAATTCCCCAACAATTGCTGAGTAGCCTGGTTACTAGAACCCTGACTGGCTTGTTTTGCCACCGCCGCCACCGGATTTAAAACCCACTGTGCCCAGTTCCAAACTTTCCAGAATTTCCGAGCCGATGGCTCTAACTTCCGGTAGACTTCGTATCCTTGGTATGCTTGTCCAACCGTCACCTGATTGAGGACAGGGGATAACTTTTGCATCCACTGATCCATATCATCCACCGTTCCCCGAATCAGCCCGTAAGCTTGGGGGACATAAATGTTCAGTAGCGGATATTGAATTTGAGGATTGTAGATATGAGCGATCGCTACAACCAAATTTTGGCATCGCGTCCAAAAAGTTTGCCAATCTTCCCAAATCGGGCGATCGCTTTGTGCTGCTTGCAGAATCTCTTGAAGGGCGGCTTCTGCTTGCTTTGTAACATCACTTCCTACTGGTTGCCCTACTGTATCCTCTGCCGTCGATTCCAGTTCTTCTTGGACTTGAGTTAATACAGCTTCCACTTGGTTAACAGCAGGTTGAGTCCATTTAACCAACAGCCAACGCCAACCCACGAATAGAAGGGTGAATACACCCCAAATCCAATTAATGCCCCATGCGTGAATTTGCGAACCGGCGGATACCAGTAAGAAAATGATGATGAAAGCGATCGGGATTGCTAAGACGACCCACTGCCACGGTTTTAATCGCACCATTGCCCTATACCTGCTTTAATAACCCTTCTTATACAAATAGTAACTATGAAAGTTTACAGAACTGATTGGCCACCGATGATGGTATCTGTTGAATTTTCTAATTTTTTATTCACACTTTTAGGAAACTGATGTTATGACTGTGTATAAACTAATATTGTTTTTATTGCATTATCTTATACATTTATAGAAAGTAAATTAACTCGCTTAAAGTCTCCTTTACCTAAAATAAATCAACAATTGGATTCCAATTTAAACAATATTTAGATTAGGTAATCAAGCAATTGTCTTCGATACATTCAGCGATCGCAAGCAAGAATAAAAATAGCGATCGCCTGTCAGAAAAGAACTAAAATAACAGTAATACTACACTTTTCTAGCATTCAAGGAGTAATGGCTGTGGCTTCCATCACGATCGATATTTCCGATGAACAATTGCAGAAGCTGCAAGGATTAGCACAAGAGAATGGTATCTCCCTTGAAGATTTGTTACGTGCCAGGATAGAAGACTGGCTCAGTCACCCGACGAGCGATTTTGCTCAAGCAGCCAACTATGTGCTGAAGAAAAATGCCGAATTGTACCGACGTTTAGCATGATACGTTACCTAACAGTGGTGGAAGTCCTAAATCTGCATCGTCAGGTTATAGAGCAGTCTGGAGGCACATTAGGTATACGCGATTTGGGTAACTTATAGTCTGCTGTAGCGCAACCGAAGATGACTTTTGGTGGAAAAGACTTAATATCCCACAATTATTGAAAAGGCTTCAGCATTGGGCTTTTCTTTGATCAAAAATCATCCTTTCCTTGATGGTAATAAGCGTACTAGTCACGCAGCTATGGAAATATTTCTTGTTTTAAATGGGATGGAAATCGATGCTTTGATCCAAGAACAGGAGCGTGTTGTCCTGCTGCTAGCGGCTGGGGATTTAGGGCGCGAAGAATTTACGGAGTGGCTCAGGCTAAACCTTAGAACAATTTAAACATTTTAAAGACAAGCCGAACTTGTAAAAGTCCGGCTGAGTTTAATCAATCGTCTATACGCAGTAGTTTGCGATAAAACGGTTGTGAAAAATCGGTCGCGCGATGACGTTTATAGTTATCCATAAGTTCAATTAAAAAATTAATAAACTCAAAACTAGCCATCATCAGTTCGTAACTTAGATCAGCGTTGCCATCAAACTGGATTCGGCAACGGGTTAAATCTGAGGGTAAAGTCGCAACATTCCAGGAGGCGACAAAGGGAACATGTTCACTGCCTTCTATCTTCCGTTGTCCCTCCAATACCCCTTTTTGATAGAGACTGATGGCAAAAGGTAAAAAATTGCGTTTAGTGCCTTGAACATAAGGTAAGTAAACACTGGCTTGTTGTTGAGTCGCAGGCTGAAGTTGGTCAATAGACATTGTTCAATATTCCTCAAGTTAGTTTGCAACTGGGGATATTATGTGGATGTTAGTAGTATTCCCAAAAGATGTATCTAAAGCACACAGTGGGGAATGGGGAGTGGGGAATAGGGAATAGGGCATAGGGTATGGGGAGAAGAGGAGTCGAGTTCAAAGACTCGTCAGCAAGTATCAAAGACTCATCCCTTATCAATACGGTTCGGATAAGATCCCCCCGCCTGTGGTGACCCCCTTAAAAAGCAGGGCTGTTTCATTCCACAAGGGCAAGAAGTTTGTCAATATCATGAGAGAGAA